>NZ_VWXB01000014.1:0-44297 GCF_011752635.1 Pantoea sp. Cy-640
ATTTGCCTGGCGGCAACAGCGCGGTGGTCCCACCTGACCCCATGCCGAACTCAGAAGTGAAACGCCGTAGCGCCGATGGTAGTGTGGGGCCTCCCCATGCGAGAGTAGGGAACTGCCAGGCATCAAATAAGTGAAGAAGCCCCGGACGAGAGTCCGGGGCTTTTTTACGTCCGTACTCCGGCAAATTTACCGCTAAAAACCCCTCCATAACGACTTATTTAACCCTGAAAAAATTCTAACGCGCTCTTTTCCCTACCTTATTACTGCTGCTCATCGCGCGGCGCTCGCGGCTATTGCCGTTCAATGCTGAAACATTTTCATAAACCGCATGAAGACTCGACATCCAGCGGCAGCCAGGCTAATCTCGGGCATCTGGATGTCTAAACGTTTATATGGTTATCAGCAAGAGGTCAGCAGGTTATGCCAATCAGGATCCCCGACGAATTACCGGCAGTGAATTTTTTGCGTAATGAGAATGTCTTTGTCATGACCTCATCGCGCGCCAGTGTTCAGGAGATTCGTCCGCTTAAAGTGTTGATCCTTAACCTGATGCCTAAAAAAATTGAAACGGAAAACCAGTTTCTGCGCCTGCTCTCTAACTCGCCGCTGCAGATCGATGTCCAGCTGTTACGCATCGACAGTCGCGAGTCGCGCAACACACCAAGCGAGCATCTGAACAACTTCTACTGCAACTTCGACGATATCGCTAACGATAACTTTGATGGCCTGATTGTCACCGGTGCGCCGCTGGGGCTGGTTGATTTCAATGATGTTGCCTACTGGCCACAGATTCAGCGCGTGCTGCACTGGGCAAAAGAGCACGTCACTTCTACCCTGTTCGTTTGCTGGGCGGTGCAGGCGGCGCTTAACATCCTGTATGGCATTCCTAAACAGACGCGACAGAACAAGCTGTCTGGCGTCTATGAGCATCAGATCCTTCATCCGCACGCGCTGTTAACGCGCGGATTTGATGACAACTTCCTGGCGCCGCATTCACGCTATGCTGATTTTCCCAGCCAGCTGATTCGTGACTACACCGATCTCGAGCTGTTTGCCGAATCAGAAAGCACCGGCGCCTATCTGATGGCGAGTAAAGACAAACGCCTGGCGTTTGTCACCGGCCATCCGGAATATGACGCTCTCACGCTGTCGGGGGAGTACCATCGGGACTATGAGGCTGGTCTGCACCCTGAGGTGCCGTTCAACTACTTCCCGCAGGACAACCCGGAATTGCCGCCGCGCGCCACCTGGCGTAGCCACGGCAACCTGCTGTTCTCTAACTGGCTCAACTACTACGTCTACCAGATTACGCCATTCGATCTGCGCCACATGAATCCAACGCTCGAGTAGAACGCCTGCTAACAACGCGTTTAAACCTTCCGTGACAGCCGCGTGATGTCGCGGCTTTTTTTTGCCTTTTTTCTATGATGGAACGTATTGCCTTTATTTCGTGAGATTAAATTACAGTTAAATCAGATAAATAAAATCAAATAACCAATAAAATGGAAATAGTTTTTGAAATTAAAATAAAAATGATTATGCTCTGATCTTGCCGGTTAAAAAACACCCTACAGCCCGATCCTGTCGTTAGAAAAAGGATCAAACCAGGAGGCAGCCCGCATGACAGACACGGTTATCAGCCCGACACTGACCTTTAGCCAGCCCTTTACCCACGCGGAGAAGCAGCTGCTGACGCCCGAAGCCATTGATTTCCTGCACTCGCTGGTGGTGCGCTTTGCACCCGAGCGCGAGCGTCTGCTGAAAGCGCGTCAGCAACGCCAGCAGCGCTACGATCAGGGGGCGTTGCCAGACTTCGATTCGGAAACCGCTTCCATTCGGCAAAGTGACTGGCAGGTGAGGCCCATTCCTCAGCTGCTGCGCAATCGCCGCGTCGAAATCACCGGTCCGCCAGATCGCAAAATGGTGATCAATGCGCTGAACGCTAACGTCAAAGTGTTCATGGCCGATTTTGAGGATTCGCTGGCACCGACCTGGCAAAAACTGCTTGATGGTCAGCTGGCGCTGCGCGATGCGGTTAACGGCACGCTGAGCTTCACCAGCGAAAACGGCAAGATCTACCAGTTACGATCCGATCCGGCGCTGCTGATGTGCCGGGTTCGCGGCTTACATCTGGATGAGAAGCATGTTGAGTGGCGCGATCGGGCCATTCCCGGCGGGTTATTCGACTTTGCGCTCTATCTGTTTCACAACGTCACCGCGCTGCTGGAGAAGGGCCACGGTCCGTGGTTCTATCTGCCGAAAACCGAGCATGCGGCGGAAGTGGCATGGTGGCGGGAAATCTTCCGCTTCAGTGAAGATCGTTTCGATCTGCCGCGCGGCACAATCAAAGCCACGGTATTGATCGAGACGCTGCCCGCGGTATTCCAGATGGATGAGATCCTGTGGGAACTGCGCGATCACGTGGTTGGCCTCAACTGTGGTCGCTGGGATTACATCTTCAGCTATATCAAAACGCTGGGCCAGCATGGTGACCGCATTCTGCCGGATCGTCAGCAGATCAGCATGGACCAGCCGTTCCTCGAGGCTTATTCGCGCCTGTTGATCAAAACCTGCCACCGGCGCGGTGCGCTGGCGATGGGCGGCATGTCGGCGCTCATCCCGGCCAAAGACGCTGAACGCAACGCCTGGGTGATGCAGAAAGTGCAGGAGGACAAAGCACGGGAAGCGGGCAACGGCCATGACGGTACCTGGGTCGCACATCCCGGTCTGGCGGATATCGCCATGGCGGAGTTTGACCGTCAGCTGGGCGATCGCCCCAATCAGCTGCACGTCAGTCGTGAACAGGATACGCCGATCACCGCCGAGCGCCTGCTGCGCCCGTGCCGTGGTCAGCGCACCGAAGCCGGGATGCGCGCCAACATCCGCGTTGCGCTGCAGTATCTGGAAGCGTGGATCAGCGGCAATGGCTGCGTGCCTATTGATGGGCTGATGGAGGATGCCGCTACCGCAGAGATTGCCCGCACCTCCATCTGGCAGTGGATTCACCACAAGCAAATCCTCAGCGATGGTCAGCTGGTGACCGCCGCGCTGTTCGAACAGTTTCTTGATGAAGAGCTGGCGGCCCTGCGCCACAGCCTGGGTGACACGCGCTTTGACGCCGGTCGCTATGAAGATGCGGCTGCGCTAATGGCGCAAATCACCACCGACGAACAACTGGTTCCTTTCCTCACCCTGCCGGGCTACCGCCTGCTGCCCTGACTCTGGAGATACTGCTATGTCAAATCGTACCCAACAGATCGCTCAACTGGAAAACAGCTGGCTGGCATCTCGCTGGCAGGGCATTACCCGTCCTTACAGTGCCGAAGAGGTCATTAACCTGCGCGGCTCCGTTAATCCCGCCTGCACGCTGGCGGATCGCGGCGCGAGAAAGCTGTGGGCACTCCTGAACGGTGAGGCGAGCAAAGGCTATATCAACAGCCTCGGAGCCCTGACCGGCGGACAGGCGGTGCAGCAGGCGAAAGCCGGCATTGAGGCGATTTATCTCTCCGGCTGGCAGGTGGCGGCCGATGCAAACCTGGCCGGGCAGATGTATCCGGACCAGTCGCTGTATCCGGTCAATTCGGTGCCGAACGTGGTGGAACGTATCAACCAAAGTTTTCAGCGCGCCGATCAAATCCAGTGGGCGAGCGGACTGTCGCCGGACGATGACGGCTTTATCGATTACTACCTGCCGATTGTCGCCGATGCGGAAGCCGGATTTGGTGGGGTGCTCAATGCTTTTGAGCTGATGAAAGCGATGATTCAGGCCGGTGCCGGCGCGGTGCACTTTGAAGATCAGCTGGCGGCAGTGAAGAAGTGCGGGCACATGGGCGGCAAAGTTCTGGTGCCGACGCAGGAAGCGATTCAGAAACTGGTGGCGGCGCGGCTGGCGGCCGATGTGATGGATGTGCCCACGGTGCTGATTGCGCGCACCGATGCCGACGCTGCCGATCTGATCACCTCCGATTGCGACGAGCGTGATGCGCCGTTTATTACCGGGGAACGGACCGCTGAAGGCTTCTTCCGCACCCATGCCGGTATCGAACAGGCGATAGCCCGTGGCCTGGCGTATGCGCCGTATGCCGATGTGCTGTGGTGCGAAACTTCCACGCCGGATCTGGCGCTGGCGCAGCGCTTCGCCGAGGCGATTCACGCGCAGTATCCCGGCAAGCTGCTGGCTTACAACTGCTCGCCTTCGTTTAACTGGAAGAAGAATCTCGACGATCGCACCATTGCCCGCTTCCAGCAGGCGCTGAGCGAGATGGGCTACCGCTTTCAGTTCATCACCCTGGCGGGTATCCACAGCATGTGGTTCAACATGTTCGACCTCGCACACGCTTATGCGCAGGGCGAAGGCATGCGCCACTACGTGGAAAAGGTGCAGCAGCCGGAATTTGCCGCACGCGAACGCGGCTACACCTTCTCTGCGCATCAGCAGGAAGTGGGCACTGGTTATTTTGACCGCATCACCACGGTGATTCAGGGCGGCAGCTCGTCGGTTACCGCACTGACCGGCTCCACCGAAGCCGCACAGTTCTGATCAGCGTACTCGCGGTGCGCAGCATGGCGCACCGTTTCACTGGCTCACGCTTGCCGGAGATTGCCGATGTCACCGAGAGAATCCCTTATCGCCCACACGATTCTGCAGGGTTTTGATGCGCAGTACGGCCGCTTTCTCGACATTACCGCAGGCGCGCAGCAGCGCTTTGAACAGGCGGACTGGCAGGCGGTGCAGCAGGCGATGAAAGCGCGTATCCATTTGTACGACCATCACGTCGGGCTGGTCGCCAATCAGTTGCGCATCCTCAACGAGATGGCCGACTGGGATGACGCTTTCTGGCTGCGGGTGAAAAGCCATTATGCCACGCTGCTGCCGGGCTATCCGCGTCATGAAATTGCCGAAAGCTTTTTTAATTCTGTCTATTGTCGCTTGCTGGGGCACAGCCACTTACTGCCTGAGCGGCTGTTTATCCTGCCGTCGCAGCCGTACGCGCCCGCGCCGCCGGCGCAGCGACCGCTGTCGCGCCTGTACCGGCCGCAGCACAGCTGGCATGAAACGCTGCGTCAGGTATTGAATGACATTCCGTTGCGGCTGACGTGGCAGGATCAGACCCGCGACATCGGCTGGATTGTGCGTCATCTGCACGAGCAGTTCAGCGCGGCACAGCTGGCCAATGCCACGCTGGACGTCGCCAGCGAGCTGTTTTATCGCAACAAAACCGCCTGGATTGTGGCGCGGCTGCAGCTGAGCGCGGGCGAGATCGTGCCGTGTCTGCTGCCGATCCAGCGCGATGACGCCGGGCGGTTGTGGATTGATACCTGTCTCACCGACAGCAATGACGCCAGCATCGTGTTTGGCTTTGCCCGCGCCTATTTCATGGTGTATGCGCCGGTGCCGGCCGCGCTGGTGGCCTGGCTGCAGCCGATTTTGCCGGGCAAAACCCTCGCCGAGCGCTATATGGCGATTGGCTGCCAGAAACACGGTAAAACCGAATGCTATCGCGAATATTTAGATTACCTGGCGCACAGTCAGGAAGCGTTCACCATCGCGCCCGGCGTGCGCGGTATGGTGATGCTGGTATTTACGCTGCCCGGTTTTGATCGGGTATTTAAGGTGATTAAAGATCGCTTCGCGCCGCAAAAAGAGGTGACGGATGCGCAGGTGCGCGCCTGTTACCGGCTGGTCAAAGAGCATGACCGCGTCGGGCGCATGGCTGACACCCAGGAGTTTGAGCATTTCGCCATCCCGCGCGCGCGCATTCCGGCGGCGCTGATGGCGGAATTTGAGCGCGACATTCCGGAAAAAATCGAGCTGCGCGATGACGTACTGATCATCCGCCACTTATGGCTGGAGCGTCGTATGCAGCCGCTTAACCTGTGGCTGATGCAGGCGACGCCGGAACAGCGCCAGCACGCCATTGAGGAGTACGGCGATGCGATTTGTCAGCTGGCGGCGGCCAATATCTTCCCCGGCGATATGCTGTTTAAAAACTTCGGCATGACGCGCCATGGCCGCGTGGTGTTTTACGACTATGATGAAATCCGCCCGATGACCGAGCTGGTGTTCCGCGATGTCCCGGCGGCGCGTTACGAAGAGGATGAGCTGCAGGCCGAGCCGTGGTACAGCGTCGGGCCGGATGATGTGTTTCCGGAAACCTTCCGCTACGCGCTGTGCAGCGAACCGGCGACCGGAAAATTGCTGCAGGCGCTGCATCCGCAGTTGTTCGATCCTGGCTGGTGGCGCGCACTACAGACGCGGATCCGTGCCGGGCATATTGAGGAGGTGATGGCGTGGCGCGCCGGACAGCGTTTCAGCGCGCGCTACGCGTTAGTGGCCGCCTAGCGGCCGGCATAGCTTAGCGTCACCTGCTTCGCCGCGCGGATCACCAGCGCCCCGAGTTCAGTAATGCGGTCGTC
Organism: Pantoea sp. Cy-640; assembly: GCF_011752635.1. Taxonomy (NCBI): domain Bacteria; kingdom Pseudomonadati; phylum Pseudomonadota; class Gammaproteobacteria; order Enterobacterales; family Erwiniaceae; genus Pantoea; species Pantoea sp. Cy-640. Next base: position 6,418 of record NZ_VWXB01000014.1, read on the forward strand.
GGTCATGCGCGCCAGCGGGCCGGAGATGGAGATGGCGGCAAATGGTTCGCCGTGTTCATCATAAATCGGTGCCGCCACACAGCGCAGGCCGAGCGCGTGCTCCTCGTCGTCGTGCGAAAAACCCATCTTACGGATCAGGGCCAGATTCTCCTTCAGGCTATGCGGCGACATCAGGGTTTTCGGCGTGTAGTGATGCAATCCCTTCTGATGCAGCAGAGCGGTGACCTGATCATCGCTAAGGTGAGCGAGAAACGCTTTGCCGGCACCGGACGCATGCATCGGCAACTTGCCGCCAATCGGCGCTGACATGCGCATCAGCTGGGTGCACTGTACCTGGTCAATAATCACCGCCTGATAATCACTGAGATCCAGCACCGCCAGATTCACGGTTTCGCCGGCTTCTTCCATCAGCCGGCGCAGGATCGGGTGCACGATCGCCAGCAGATTGCGGCTCTGCAGAAAACTGCTGCCGACCACAAAGGCATGAGCGCCAATGGTCCATAAACCGAGGTCGCCCACCTGATGCACAAATCCCTGCTGCTGCATGGTGGTCAGCAGGCGATGAGTGGTGGAGTTGGGTAGCCCGGCCTGTTGCGCCAGCTCGGTCAGCGCCACGCTACCGTGTGATTCGGCAATCAGCTCCAGCAAACGCAGCCCGCGCGTCAGAGATTGTACCTGGCCGCCGACAGGGGCACTGGCCGCCGGAGCCGTACGGGGTTTTTTGCCGCGTTTCGCGGGCGCAGGGGTTGCCATAACATCTCCACAGTCATTGCAGGTATGGAAACCATTTTCGTTTTTAATGGTATGAATGCAAACGCTGGCTGACTGGTCGGATCTGCTGGTCATTTTGCCGCCGGTGGCCGCAAACGGGTGACTTTTGCTCATTTGAAAGTTGTGCCAGTATGACTGGCTGGCATTTAGCCAACGTAATGACGTGGATGGGGCAAGAGTGAGCAATAAAACCGCAACGCTACAGCAGCAGCTGGCACAACGCATCATGATTCTGGACGGTGGCATGGGCACCATGATCCAGAGTTACAAACTGGATGAGCAGGATTTTCGCGGCAGCCGCTTCGCTGACTGGCCGTGCGATGTGAAGGGCAATAATGACCTGCTGGTGCTGAGTAAGCCGGACGTCATTCGCGAAATCCACGATGCTTACCTGGCGGCTGGCGCGGATATTCTCGAAACTAACACCTTCAACGCCACCCCGATTGCCATGGCCGATTATGAAATGGCCGCGCTGTCGGCGGAGATCAACTTCGAAGCGGCGAAACTGGCGCGCGCCTGCGCCGACGCGTGGACGGCAAAAACGCCCGATCGCCCGCGCTACGTTGCTGGCGTGCTCGGCCCGACCAACCGCACCTGCTCGATCTCGCCTGACGTCAACGATCCCGCGTTTCGTAACATCACCTTCAATCAGCTGGTGGACGCCTACCGCGAATCGACCCATGCGCTGATTAGCGGCGGTGCTGACATCATCATGATCGAAACGGTGTTCGATACCCTGAATGCCAAAGCGGCGATTTATGCGGTACAGAGCGAGATGGAAGCGATGGGCGTGACGCTGCCGCTGATGATCTCCGGCACCATTACCGATGCGTCAGGCCGTACGCTCTCCGGCCAGACCACGGAAGGATTCTACAACTCACTGCGCCACGCGGAGCCGCTGTCGTTCGGCCTCAACTGCGCGCTTGGCCCGGATGAACTGCGCCAGTATGTGCAGGAGCTGTCGCGCATTGCCGAAGGCTATGTCAGCGCCCACCCCAACGCCGGTCTGCCGAATGCCTTCGGCGAATATGACCTTGATGCGGCGACGATGGCGGCGCAGATTGGCGAGTGGGCGCGCGCCGGTTTCCTCAACATTATTGGTGGCTGCTGTGGCACCACGCCGCAGCACATTGCGGCGATGGCGGCAGCGGTCGAGGGCGTGCCACCGCGGCCGCTACCGGAAATAGCCGTCGCCTGCCGTTTGTCTGGCCTCGAACCGCTCAATATTCAGGCCGATTCACTGTTCGTTAACGTGGGTGAGCGCACTAACGTGACCGGCTCGGCCAAATTTAAGCGCCTGATTAAAGAAGAGAAGTACAACGAAGCGCTGGACGTGGCGCGCCAGCAGGTGGAAAACGGCGCGCAGATTATCGATATCAATATGGATGAAGGCATGCTGGATGCGGAAGCGGCCATGGTGCGCTTTCTCAACCTGATTGCCGGTGAGCCGGATATTGCGCGTGTGCCGATCATGATCGACTCCTCGAAATGGGAGGTGATTGAGAAAGGCCTGCAGTGCATTCAGGGCAAAGGCATCGTCAACTCCATCTCGATGAAAGAGGGCGTCGGGCCGTTTATTGCGCACGCGCGCAAAGTGCGGCGCTACGGCGCGGCGGTGGTGGTGATGGCGTTCGACGAAGTGGGCCAGGCGGACACCCGCGCGCGCAAAATTGAGATCTGCCGCCGCGCCTACCACATCCTCACCGAAGAAGTCGGTTTCCCGCCGGAAGACATCATTTTCGACCCCAATATCTTTGCCGTCGCCACCGGCATCGAAGAGCACAACAACTACGCGATGGATTTCATCGGTGCCTGTGAAGACATCAAACGCGAACTGCCGCATGCGATGATCTCCGGCGGCGTTTCCAACGTGTCGTTCTCGTTCCGCGGTAACGAACCGGTGCGTGAGGCGATTCATGCGGTGTTCCTCTACTACGCCATCCGCAACGGCATGGACATGGGCATCGTCAACGCCGGTCAGCTGGCGATTTATGACGATCTGCCGGCGGAGCTGCGCGATGCGGTTGAGGACGTGATCCTCAACCGGCGCGACGATGGCACCGAGCGACTGCTGGCGCTGGCGGAGAAGTATCGCGGCAACAAAGGCGAGGGTGAGCAGGACAAGCAGCAGGCCGAATGGCGCAGCTGGGACGTGGTGAAGCGGCTGGAATATTCGCTGGTGAAAGGCATCACCGAGTTTATCGAGCAGGACACCGAAGAGGCGCGCCAGGCCGCGGCACGGCCGATTGAAGTCATTGAAGGGCCGCTAATGTCCGGCATGAATGTGGTCGGCGATCTGTTTGGCGAGGGCAAAATGTTCCTGCCGCAGGTGGTGAAATCGGCGCGCGTGATGAAGCAGGCGGTGGCTTACCTCGAACCCTTTATCCAGGCGAGCAAAGAGGCCGGCCGCAGCAATGGTAAAATCGTGCTGGCGACGGTAAAAGGCGACGTGCACGACATCGGCAAAAACATTGTTGGCGTGGTGCTGCAGTGTAACAACTACGAAATTATCGACCTGGGCGTGATGGTGCCGGGCGACAAAATCCTGAAAACCGCGCGTGAGGAAAACGCCGACATCATCGGACTTTCCGGCTTGATTACCCCGTCGCTCGACGAGATGGTGAACGTGGCGAAAGAGATGGAGCGCCAGGGCTTTACGCTGCCACTGCTGATTGGCGGAGCCACCACCTCGAAAGCGCACACGGCGGTGAAGATTGAGCAGAATTACAGCGGCCCGACGGTCTATGTGCAGAACGCCTCGCGCACCGTCGGCGTGGTCTCTTCGCTGCTGTCACCCACGCTGAAAGAGGCGTTTGTGGCGCGCACGCGTAAGGAGTACGAAACCGTGCGGATTCAGCACGCGCGTAAAAAGCCGCGCACGCCGCCGGTCACGCTGCAGGCCGCGCGCGATAATCATTACGTCATTAACTGGCAACGTTACACGCCACCGGTGGCGCATCGTACCGGCGTCAGCGCAGTGGAGGCCAGTATCGATACGCTGCGCAACTACATCGACTGGACGCCGTTTTTTATGACCTGGTCACTGGCCGGCAAATATCCGCGCATTCTCGAAGATGAGGTGGTGGGCGAAGAAGCCACGCGGCTGTTTGCCGATGCCAATGCGATGCTGGATAACCTCAGCGCGCAGGGCACGCTCAGGCCGCGCGGCGTGGTCGGTATTTTCCCGGCTAACCGGGTTGGCGACGACATTGAAATCTACCGTGACGAGACCCGGCACGAGGTGCTGTGCGTCAGCCATCATTTACGTCAGCAAACGGAAAAAACCGACTTTGCCAACTACTGTCTGGCGGACTTCGTGGCGCCGAAATCCAGTGGTAAAGCGGATTATCTCGGCGCGTTTGCCGTCACCGGCGGGCTGGAGGAGGATGCGCTGGCGGCGGCGTTCGATCAGCAGCACGATGATTACAACAAAATCATGGTGAAAGCGGTGGCGGATCGCCTGGCGGAGGCGTTTGCCGAATATCTGCATGAGCGCGTGCGTAAGGTGATCTGGGGCTATGCCGCCCATGAAAATCTCAGCAACGACGAGCTGATTCGCGAAAATTACCAGGGCATTCGTCCGGCGCCGGGCTATCCGGCCTGTCCGGAACACACTGAGAAGGCACAAATCTGGCAGCTGCTGGATGTGGAGCATCACACCGGCATGAAACTGACCGAATCTTTTGCCATGTGGCCCGGTGCCGCGGTGTCGGGCTGGTATTTTAGTCATCCGGAGAGTAAATATTTCGCCGTGGCGCAGATTCAGCGCGACCAGGTGGAAGATTACGCGGTGCGTAAAGGTATGAGCGTCAGCGACGTGGAGCGCTGGCTGGCACCGAATTTAGGCTACGACGCGGATTGATGAATTGCCGGCGCAGAGCGCGCGCAATGAAATGTGCCCTATTGTTTGCGCAATAAATTGCGCCGCTACAAATACGTGCACACTCTGTAGCGGCGCGATTCATCGCGCGTTTTTTAAAACCGGCGCGGGTTCTACCCGCGCTGCAATTTAATTGAAACGCGCATCGCGATCGGCGGTCAGATCGTACAGCTGGTACTTACGGCCCAGCATCTGACCACCGTCACGCGTCAGCGGCACCCAGTTCACCTGCGCACGGCCACGGGTTGGCGTGACGGTAAACAGATCCATCGGAATCGAAATATAGAAACCTTTGGTGAAATCCCCTTCGCCATACGCTTCGGCTGACACGTTGGTTTTGGTGGCGTAGAAGCCGACCATCACGCCGCTGTCAAAGCGCTTCGACACATCCAGCGTGACCCCTTTGTCCTTCGCCAGATATTCACCGACGCTGGCTTTCACCAGCACATCCTGCATGAACCACGGACGCCAGTAAGCGGTAAGGTGCCCGGTCGGCGCCTTGTAGTCGGTGAACTGCATCATGTTGTCCCAGTCACGCTGCTTCACGTAGTTCGCATCGAGACCGAAAGCCCAGTTGCTGTCCACCGGGCGATACAACAGCTCGCCGCCCACGCCGCCGTACATGGTTTCCAGATAGCCACCGTACACCTGGCCGTAGAAGCCATTGCCGAGATAGCGCATGTAGTTGGCCTGCAGATCATTCACGTAAACGTTGTTCTCCACGTAGTCGCGAATGTGGGTGCGCACGCGCGGCAGCGTCGAGTCGGCTGGCGCGCCGTTGTAGTTGAACTTGTCATAGTTATTGGCGATGTTGCCAAACAGGCTGCCACCAATCAGCCAGTGATCGGTCAGCCAGTAATCGACATTGCCCATTACGCCGAGCTGATACATGTAGAAGCTTTCCGGACCGCCGACCGACTGGTTGAGCACCGGCGACAGGCTGTAGTTGAGGCGATCCTTACGGATGAAATAGCCCTGTTCGGTGGTGCCCGGATCGATCGGTTCTTCACGCGTCTGCTGCAGCGGCTGCTCGTGGCCGAGCGGATAGCCGCGCAGTTCGTTATTCAGGCTGGCCACATCGGTGCGCGTGGTAACCTGCGGCATGTTAAAGCGCGACTCGGTGACTTCAATCGTATCAATGCCCGCCGGCAGATTGTTCATGATGATGCGGTTAGCGCGGTCAACGCCTTCGCGCGTGTCGCGATATTTGGTCTGCTCACCGGAGACGTATAGCGTGCGGCCTTTGGTCTGGATGCGCGGACCATCCAGTCCGGCATTGTATTTCAGATCGGTAAGCTGATTAGCGACCACCGTCGGCTGCAGCAGATCGCCCTGCGGCTGTGGCTGATAAGCCGGTTTTGCGCTATCAAGGTGCGACTGGTGTAAGGAATTAAAGTTGGTGCGTACGGTCACGCCAAACATAAATGTATTGCCGCGCTCGTAGCTGGCGTTGATATCCGCCCAGTCGGTAAGGCGATAGATTGCGCCAACGTTGACCTTACTGCGCTGCTCCAGCCGGCCGGCAAAATCGTCCTGATAATCGTTGCCTTCATACTCCAGCTTCAGACGCAGCGGCTGCCACGGCGTCTGGTATTCGATGCCACCAAACAGTGCCGCCGGGCCGTGGAACATCTGCGAGCCGTTAATGGAACCCGCCGAGCCCCCGCCGGTGCGGCTGCAGAAGCTATCGCTGTAGGAGCAGAACGGGTTTTTGATGGTGCCGCTGTTGCCGAGATAGCCCCAGCCCAGCCCGAGGCTAAAATCAAACGGCCCCCAGGCTTTACTCGCCACCAGATATTCACTGTCGAACAGGCCGGTACCGCCCAAATCGCGCGAACCCACCGCCACTTCCGGCAGCCAGAAGCTCTCCTGCCACAGGCGCAGCTTCAGGTCGAAGGCTTTGTCTTTATAGCTCTGGTTGCCGCTGAAGCCTTCCACCGCACTGTAGCGGCGGGTGCGTACGTCGGTATAGCGCACCGTGGTTTCCAGCCACGGGAACAGCTGCAATGACGCAGAATAGTAACGATATTGATCGTTATCGCGGAAGTTCAGGCTAAATTCGCCCTCTTTTGCCATGCGCGCGGTCGGGGTTTGCATCAGGCCCACGCCGCCAAAATCAGATTGTGAAGGACCGACCGGTTCCGGCCAGGTTTCCGCCTGCACCTGGCATGCGGCGGCGACAGAAGCAGCCAACAGGCTGAGGAGTAATTGTTTTTTCATCAGTCTGGCATCCGGTGAGTCAGAACGGAAAGCATGCGCGCATTCAAATCAGGCTGGCCCCAGGGCAGGCTCCATGTGGAAAAGCCCAGCCAGATGATGCTGCCAGGCTCGACTTCAACATGCCGCTGATTCCAGTAAGCGATCGGCACCTGCTGCGTCTCACCTGACGGCGCAATCACCGTGGCCACGCTGCGTTCGGCACCCGATAAACGCGCATGCGGCGCGAGATAGTCACGCACCGTGCGTCCTGGCTGCCAGCTCTCACTGCCGGGATGGCTGAGTGCGCCCATCACCCGTACCTGCGTCGGCGCTGCCACGATGTACAGGTCGTAGCTGCCCTGCAGTTTACGGTTGGCTTCCGGACGCAGCCGCACCCAGTCGGGATCGAGCGAAGTAAACTGGCGCCCGGTAACCTGCAGGGCGCTGAGCTGCTGGATTACGCTGCCGATGGTTGCGGCCAGTGAAGTACCGCTGTCGGCCTGCCAGGCGCGCAGATCCGCCAGCAGCTGAGCGTGCTGCTGCTGCGCCACGGCGGTCGCACCGCGTTCGGCAATCACCGTGCCCGGCCACCAGCTGTGCAGCGCCGGGTTCGTTACCAGTTCGCTAAGCGTGCTGGCATGATCGATCTGGAAACTGCGCTGATCGTGCGCAAGGTGTACCGTCACCTGGCTATCCGCCAGCGCGTGGCTGGCCGCCGTGAGGGCGAATGCCGCCAGCAAAGAATTGATTTTTTTCATGATTTCGCCGGCTTCAGAAGGGTGGTTGCAATCGGGAACTGGTCAGCCGCCAGCATCTGCTGCGCCTGCAGCACCGTACCGTCGCGGTTATCGATCCAGAAGGTGTTCTGCCAGCTGACGCCGGGGCTCTCCATCTCTACCGTTTCGTGCCAGACGCGGCAGGGCACCCGCTCGCCGGCGAGGTTCAGCACTTCATCGTCGCCGCGCTGAAAGGTGGAGTGAGCGGTGGCGGCGCGCACGTTGTCCTGCTCGCGCCACTGCACGACGCGCGTCCACTGCGCGCCATTTTGCAGCCGCAGCGCATCGGCCAGCGGATCCTGCGCCAGGTTACTGACGGCCTGCAGGTTGTCGCGCAGGCCGAGGGTTTTCACCAGGCGGCCGTGCTGCATCACCAGCATGGCTTTATCCTGGGTTACCCATTTCTGCTGGCCGTTTTCCAGGTAGCCCAGCACCACAAAGATGCGCGGACCGTTGTCGACGCGCGCATACAGGCTGGCATAGGGCAGAGTAGCGATTTGTTCATCGCTGACGGTGACATCGTCCGGACCGCTGATGGCGAGCATTACGGTCTGTTCGAGGCCTTTTTGCGTTTGTGTGCAAGCCTGCAGCAACAGGCAAAGAAGCAGCAAAGTGAGTCGGCGCACTGTGTATCCCTGTCTCAATAGAGGCAAAAAAACAAAAAATAACCACACGACTGTGTGGTTATGTTTAAAGGTGCTACATCAACGAGTGGTGCTCGTTGTGGTAGTGGTTGTTGTACCGGTATTTGCACCGTCGCCACCGCCAGCAGCGGCAACGCCGAGACCCACTAACGCACCGAGTGCGCCGATACCCACAGCGGTGGTCGCACCGGTCGAGATTGCTCCCGCCTGCGCGCCTGCTGCAGCACCGGCTTCTTCCGGTGCGGCAATCGCAGCGGAAGAAACGGCAACGTAAAGTAAGGCTGCACCGGCAACCATCAGTTTTTTCATAACAACGTTTCCTGCATCTTGATAAAACGTGAATGAAGGATATTACCCGTCATACCGTACGCTGCCGTCCGATGGCCGCTGGGCCGCATGCAGCTGGCTAACCGTGGTCAGCGCGCAATAATGTTTCCCGGGCCGCCGGGCGACAGCGGGGAAGTATTCAGGGCAGCCTTGAAGGCGCGTTCAGTATAGGGCAACAAATTACCAGAGTTCAGCGCCAGAAAAAGAGGGGGATTAAGCAGGACATTTCTGGTGATAAATAAGGCGAATTGGCGTTAGCTGCTTTTTTTAATTGCGCTTTTTTCGCTGGCTGGAATATTTGCGCAGGACGTTATAGCACAGCAGCATTTTTCACTTTTGCATTAAAAAATGGCACGGAATAGGAATAATCAGATTTTCCTGAAAGGGTTAAAATAGAAAGGTAAATTTAATCAGTTGCTTAGGTGGGTGAGGTGGACAAATCAGATCCATTTTTTATCAGATAAGCCCGCCACGAATGATGGCATCTTCCGATTTTCCTTAGGGCATTTTAAGAATTATCTAACCGCAGCGTGGCAGCAAAATCCGCTTATTTGCGGCGGGGCAGTTGATCGGAACAAAAAAAAGGCGGCATGTGCTGCCGCCTGATGAGCCTGGGCGTGAAATTAACGCCAGGATTTGTAGCGATTAATTAAGCCATTGGTGGAGCTATCGTGGCTGTTAATCTGCGCATCGTTTTCCAGCTCCGGCAGAATGCGGTTAGCCAGCTGTTTGCCCAGCTCAACGCCCCACTGATCGAAAGTGAAGATGTTGAGAATCGCGCCCTGAGTGAAGATCTTGTGCTCGTACAGCGCAATCAGCGCGCCGAGGCTGAACGGAGTGATTTCACGCAGCAGAATCGAGTTGGTCGGGCGGTTACCTTCAAACACCTTGAACGGCACGATATGCGCGACGGACTCCGCCGATTTACCGGCATCGGTAAACTCTTTCTCTACCACCTCGCGGGCTTTACCAAACGCCAGCGCTTCGGTCTGAGCAAAGAAGTTAGAAAGCAGCTTCTGGTGGTGATCGGCCAGCGCGTTGTGAGTCTGCGCCGGCGCAATGAAGTCGCATGGAATCAGCTTGGTACCCTGATGGATCAGCTGATAAAACGCGTGCTGCCCGTTGGTGCCGGGTTCACCCCAGATAATTGGGCCAGTCTGGTAATCCACCGGCTTGCCGTCGCGGTCGACGTACTTACCGTTGGACTCCATGTTGCCCTGCTGGAAGTAAGCGGCAAAACGGTGCATGTACTGGTCGTACGGCAGAATCGCTTCAGTTTCGGCACCGAAGAAGTTGTTGTACCAGATACCTATCAGCGCCAGCAGCACCGGCAGGTTTTGCTCCGCCGGCGTGTTCGCGAAGTGCTGGTCCATGGCATGAGCGCCGCTCAGCAGCTGTTCGAAGTTTTCGAAGCCGATGGACAGGATGATCGACAGACCAATCGCGGACCACAGTGAGTAGCGGCCGCCGACCCAGTCCCAGAACTCGAACATGTTGGCGGTATCAATACCAAACTCGCCGACCGCTTTCGCGTTGGTTGAGAGCGCGGCAAAGTGCTTCGCCACGTGCTGCTGATCGCCGGCGGTGTTCAGGAACCAGTCGCGCGCGCTGTGGGCGTTGGTCATGGTTTCCTGCGTGGTAAAGGTTTTCGACGCCACGAGGAACAGCGTGGTTTCCGGGCTAAGCGGTTTCAGCGTTTCGGCAATGTGCGTGCCATCAACGTTGGAAACAAAGTGCATGTTGAGGTGGTTTTTATACGGACGCAGCGCTTCGGTCACCATGAACGGGCCGAGGTCTGAACCGCCGATACCGATGTTCACCACGTCAGTAATCGGCTTGCCGGTGTAGCCTTTCCACTCGCCGCTGATGATGCGCTCTGAGAAGGCTTTCATCTTCGCCAGCACCGCGTTCACTTCCGGCATTACATCTTTGCCATCCACGAGAATCGGCGTATTGCTACGGTTGCGCAGGGCCACGTGCAGCACGGCGCGATCTTCGGTGCGGTTAATCTTCTCACCGGAGAACATGGATTTGATGGCGCCCGCCAGATCGGTCTCTTTCGCCAGCGCATGGAGTTTGTCGAGGGTTTCCTGGGTGATGCGGTTTTTTGAGAAATCCACCAGCATCTGATCATCAAAGGTGGCAGAGAATTTCGCAAAACGATCGGCATCCTGCGCAAACAGGTCGGCAATCTCTACCGATTTCATCTGATCAAAATGCTGCTGCAGCGCTTTCCAGGCTGCGGTTTGTGTCGGATTGATATTTTTCATGGCAACACTCTTGTTGATATAAGAACCGTCATTGCATCCGGGCGCATCCTGTCTGGCCCGGCATGCTGAGCATTTGTTACGGCTTGCACGCGTTTCAGTATGACCACAGTTGCAACTGAAAGGAAAAAATTTGTGACGCCAGCCGCAGCGTTTCAGGTAAATCCGGCGGCGATTGTCGGCCGGTTCGCCGCGCATTACTCTGCGCGGCATCAGCAAAACACCGGTTTTTTCGCACCGCTGACTACTTTAGGCGGCTGGCGGCTGCCGGGTTTGTTTAGCAATGCGCTGCATAAGTGTAAAAATGAATTTTCCCGGCGCCGCAAGGCTGGACAGCGGAACAATTAATCAGTATTTTGTGCGCGCGACTTGCACCTCCGGGTGCAAGCCAGAAGAGGCGCGTCGCCCAGGCAGTGTGTTTGAGGATCCGTATCCAGCGAGAACACATCAGGGGGTGCGACGCCGAGGTGGTGCAACACGCGGAGTGTTGTGCTGTCGGCTGCAGGGGCTGAATCCTCTGGGTTGTCACCAGAAGCGTCCGCAGTCGGACGTTTCGCAAGGTGAAGTGCTTTTGGTGACTCATCTCCTGATCTTGTCTGTCCAATTCTGCTCTTCTCTTGTGCCAAGGCTGTTACCCGATCTTCTCTTCCGCGAATGGGAGGAGATAACCTGACACGAGGTTTTGTTACATGTCTCAATCGTTGATCGTGGCAAAATTTGGCGGCACCAGCGTTGCCGATTTCGATGCCATGAACCGCAGCGCGGACGTCGTGCTGTCTGATGCCAATACCCGTCTGGTGGTGCTCTCTGCCTCGGCGGGCGTGACTAACCTGCTGGTTTCGCTGGCTGAAGGCCAGGAACTCGAGCAGCGCGCTTATCTGCTGGATCAAATCCGCACCATTCAATATGCCATCATCGATCGCCTGCAGTCGCCGGACGTCATCCGTCAGGAGATTGATCGCATGCTGGAGAACATCATCATGCTGGCGGAAGCGGCGGCATTAGCCCGTTCGACCGCGCTGACCGATGAGCTGGTGAGCCACGGCGAACTGATGTCGAGCCTGCTGTTCGTGGAGATCCTGCGCGAGCGCCAGGTGAATGCCGAGTGGTTTGACGTCCGCAAAGTGATGCGCACCAGCGACCGTTTCGGCCGCGCCGAGCCGGATGTGGCCGAGCTGAAAACGCTGGCAGCGGCTCAGCTGCAGCCGCGCACCGCAGAAGCGCTGGTGATCACGCAGGGCTTCATCGGCAGCGAAGGCAAAGGCCGCACCACCACGCTGGGCCGTGGCGGCAGCGATTACACCGCTGCGCTGCTCGGCGAAGCGCTGCAGGCGACGCGTGTGGATATCTGGACCGACGTGGCGGGCATCTACACCACCGACCCGCGTGTGGTGCCGCAGGCGAAACGCATCGAAGAGATCACCTTTGAAGAAGCGGCGGAGATGGCGATCTTCGGCGCGAAAGTGCTGCATCCGGCGACGCTGCTGCCGGCGGTGCGCAGTGATATTCCGGTGTTTGTCGGCTCCAGTAAAGATCCGGCGGCGGGCGGCACGCGCGTCTGCAACGAAACCAAAAATCCACCGCTGTTCCGCGCGCTGGCGCTGCGGCGCAAACAGACGCTGCTGACGCTGCACAGCCTGAACATGCTGCACGCGCACGGCTTCCTGGCGGAAGTGTTTGCTATCCTGGCACGCCACAGTATTTCGGTTGATCTGGTTACCACCTCGGAAGTGAGCGTGGCGCTGACGCTGGATACCACCGGTTCAACCAGCACCGCCGACAGTCTGCTGACCCAGGCGCTGCTGACCGAGCTCTCTTCCCTGTGCCGGGTAGAAGTGGAAGAGAATCTGGCGCTGGTGGCGATCATCGGCAACAATCTGTCGAAAGCCTGCGGCGTCGGCAAAGAGGTGTTCGGCGCGCTGGAGCCGTTTAACCTGCGCATGATTTGCTACGGCGCAAGCAGCTACAACCTGTGCTTCCTGGTGCCAACGCCGGACGCGGAAGAGGTGGTGCGCGCGCTGCATAAGAATCTGTTCGAATCTTAATTGACGCATAAGCCACCTGAAGCCGGACAATGTCCGGCTTTTTTTATCTCTGCCGTTCAGCCTGACGCTATTTCGGACAAATGCCAGCGGAATGCCTATGCCTGCCTGGCGATCTTTAGCAGCCGATAGGCATTTTCTGTCGTCGGCCACGCTTATGATAATGAAATGTTATGATCCGGCGCAGGTCGCTGCGGTCGTTCCCCGCGCGCCGTTTCATCTGTGGCAAAAAACCAATTAAGTAAAACGCTAAGGACATTTCTTCATGCTCGCCAAACTCACCCGCCTGTTTCCGCTCTGGGCCGTACTGCTGTCCGTTGCAGCCTATTATTCGCCGTCCACCTTCCTCGGCATCGGGCCGTGGGTAACCTACCTGCTGATGCTGATCATGTTCGGCATGGGCGTGACGCTCAACATTGACGATTTTAAACGCGTGCTGGTGCGTCCGGCGCCGGTGATTGCCGGCACGTTCCTGCACTATCTGGTAATGCCGCTGGCGGCCTGGGCGCTGGCGAAACTGTTCCAGATGCCGCCGGATCTGGCCGCCGGGATGATTCTGGTCGGCAGCGTGGCCAGCGGGACAGCCTCGAACGTGATGATTTATCTGGCGAAGGGCGATGTGGCGCTGTCGGTGACCATCTCGTCGGTTTCGGCGCTGGTGGGCGTGTTCGCAACGCCGCTGCTGACGCGCTTCTACGTAGATACCCACATTCAGGTCGATGTGGTGGGCATGCTGCTCAGCATCGTCAAAATCGTGGTGATCCCGATTGGGCTTGGCCTGATTATTCACCACTCCATGAACAGCGTGGTGCGCCGCGTTGAGCCGTATCTGCCGGCGTTTTCGATGGTGTGTATTTTGCTGATCATTAGCGCGGTGGTCGCCGGTAGCCAGGGCTTTATCGGCTCGGTAGGGCTGATGGTGATCGCGGCGGTGATCCTGCACAACGCCATTGGACTGCTCGGCGGCTACTGGGGTGGCAAGCTGTTTGGCTTTGACGAATCCACCTGCCGCACGCTGGCGCTGGAAGTCGGTATGCAGAATTCCGGACTGGCGGCCACGCTGGGCAAACTGTACTTCTCACCGCTGGCCGCGCTGCCCGGCGCACTGTTCTCGGTGTGGCACAACCTCTCCGGTTCGCTGCTGGCGGGTTACTGGTCGGGTAAAACGATTGAGAAGAAGCAGAAATAACGGGGCATGCGTATCGGTGGTCATCAATGACGATCGGTTACGCACCATCGTCCTGTTGATACCGGTGCGCATAAATGCGCACCCTACAAAAACACGCAATGATCTTGCAGAGGCGCAATAATCTTGTAGGGTCGCCATTCATGGCGACCGTAAACGCTCAACGGTCAAGGGTTCCCCCATAAATGCGCCCTCTGTAAAAACGCGCAATAACCTTGTAGGGGCGCCATTCATGGCGACCGCAAACACGCAACGGACAGCGTGGCGTCATAAATAGTCATTCAAAAATATTCTACTGGCGCACTAATCCTAACCTCATATAAATATGCAAGCACCAGGAACCCCTACACGGGCCAGCCCGATTTATTCTTTTTTTACTGATGCAGGAAAAGCCAGAAATGGAAACAGTAAATAAGGCGCAACGATCAAAAGAATAAATACTCCCCGTGAATATCCCGCATCGTTTATTCTTCTGCTGCCACAAGCCAGCGATGGCAGAACGAAAAGCAGTAAAGGAATCCATGCTATTTCATTCGTGGATGAAGCGAACACACTGAGATAACAACAAAACCAGATAATCTGGAACATCATAAAAATGATGTAGCATAAGCGGCTATCTTTGCCACTATAATCAAACGTCTTAATCAATCCATTCTTTATGGATGTTAGTAAGAGAGTCAGCGCCATTTTATTCTAACCACCACAAAAAAGATGAGAGACCGCAAGCTGTTCACTGTCGAAAAACACGTAAAATAGCGATTTTACGATAAAACGGATAACGCGTGTTGTGAACCTGAATGTTGTCTATAGAATACCAGGCAATAACATGTGTTGAATCATGCCATTCCTGGTATTATTAATTAGCGCCGCCACCATGCGAAACGCTATAGCTTCAGGTAAACCCGAATCCCGTCCAGGAACATCTGCGTCGCCAGCATAATCAGGATCAGGCCCATTAATCGCTCCAGCGCGTTGACGCCTTTATCCCCCAGCAGGCGCAGGAACAGGCCGGACATCAGCAGAATCACTACCGTGACGCCCCAGGCAATCAGCAGGGCGCCGACCAGATGCGTCATCTGATTGGGATACTGGTGTGACAGCAGCATCAGGGTGGCGAGCAGCGAGGGTCCGGCGACCAGCGGGATCGCCAGCGGCACCAGGAACGGCTCTTCGCCGGCGGGCAGGCCGCTGGTGCTGGTCTCGCCGGACGGGAAAATCATGCGAATGGCGATCAGAAACAGAATGATGCCGCCGGAAATCGACACCGTTTCGGTGCGCAGATTAAGAAACGCCAGAATGCGTTCACCGGCGAACAGGAACAGCAGCATCAGAATCAAGGCGATCAGCATCTCGCGCATCAGCACCACGCGGCGGCGCTTCGGCTCCAGGTGCTTCAGCACCGACATGAAAATCGGCAGGTTGCCCAGCGGGTCCATAATCAACAGCAACAATATGGTCGCGGATATCATTTCAGTCATCAGAGGTAAATCATCCCTTCAGGTCGGCCACAGCCGTTATAAGTTGTACTGCTGAAAAAGTTAGCGCAATCGAATTAATTCACTTGCCAGAAGTGCTGCATTTTGTAGAGTTGTGGGTCATAGGTAAACCTGATTATTACGCAGACTGGCGCGTTGCTGGCGCTGGTCTTTTTTCGCACCACCCAGGCCCCGGCCCGAGTTCCTGAGACGGACAGAAAATGAAGAATGTAGGTTTTGTTGGTTGGCGTGGCATGGTCGGCTCTGTGCTGATGTCACGTATGAGCGAAGAACGCGATTTCGATGTGATCAATCCGGTCTTCTTCTCCACTTCGCAACTGGGTCAGGCTGCGCCGACGTTTGGCGGTAAGTCGACCGGTGCGCTGCAGGATGCGTTTGATATTGAGGCGCTGAAGGCGCTGGATATCATCATCACCTGCCAGGGCGGCGATTATACCAGTGAAGTCTACCCGAAGCTGCGCGAGAGCGGCTGGCAGGGCTACTGGATTGATGCGGCCTCCACGCTGCGTATGAAAGATGACGCCATCATTATTCTTGATCCGGTCAACCATCAGGTGATTCGTCAGGGCCTCGACAGCGGCATCAAAACCTTTGTCGGCGGTAACTGCACCGTCAGCCTGATGCTGATGTCGCTGGGCGGACTGTTCGCTAACGACCTGATCGAGTGGGCCTCCGTCGCGACGTATCAGGCGGCCTCCGGCGGCGGCGCGCGCCATATGCGCGAACTGCTGACCCAGATGGGCATGCTGCACGACCACGTTGCGACTTCGCTGCAAAATCCGGCCTCCGCCATTCTCGACATTGAGCGCAGCGTGACTGACTTTACCCGTTCCGGCACGCTGCCGACCGACAACTTCGGCGTACCGCTGGCCGGCAGCCTGATCCCGTGGATCGACAAGCAGCTGGACAACGGCCAGAGCCGCGAAGAGTGGAAAGGCCAGGCGGAAACCAACAAAATTCTCTCGACCCGTCACACCATTCCGGTCGATGGCCTGTGCGTGCGCGTCGGCGCGTTGCGCTGCCACAGTCAGGCGTTCACGTTGAAGCTGAAAAAAGATGTGCCGCTGAACGAAATCGAACAGCTGCTGGCCGCGCACAACGAGTGGGTGAAAGTGGTGCCGAACGATCGCGACATCACCATGCGTGAACTGACGCCTGCTGCGGTGACCGGCACGTTGACCACGCCGGTGGGCCGTCTGCGTAAGCTGAACATGGGGCCGGAGTATCTGTCGGCCTTCACCGTCGGCGATCAGTTACTGTGGGGCGCTGCCGAACCGCTGCGTCGCATGCTGCGTTTGCTGATCGACTAAGCGCAGCGCGAATCCAGACAGGCCGGGGTTTCCCGGCCTTTTTTCTTTCCACGGGAGTGCAAAACTTAACCCAAATTGCGCCCGACAAGTGATCAGCTTCCCCTTTTTGCTCGCCCGATAACAATTTTTTGCGTTCCACCCTGGCTTCTGCCAACCCCAAGCTATGATTTAACAGTGATGTGCCGGTTGTTAACTGTTTTTACTTTGCGAATGGAATAGTTGTTGTACACGGCCAGGATCTTTCCCACGGAGGGTGTCCTTCCTTGCTGCTGTATGTATGGCTCATGAAAAGCAGCGCACCTATAGCGACAATCCTGTCTCTCCGGTCGCCTGCGCAAAAAATCATAGGAAGAAAGTCATGTCAGAGCTTCCCGATCGCCATGCGATCAATGCCCTTTTCGCCGGGAATTATGCCGACCCCTTCTCAGTACTGGGGATGCACCAGACCACACAAGGTCTTGAAGTGCGTGCGCTGTTACCGGATGCATCCGAAGTCTGGGTGATTGAAACCAACACCGGCCGCAAATGCGCCCAGCTTAAATGTCTTGATTCGCGCGGCTTCTTCAGCGGCGTGATCCCGCGCCGTAAAAACCTGTTTCGCTACCAGCTGGCAGTCAACTGGCACGGCCAGCAAAACCTGATCGACGATGCCTACCGCTTTGGCCCGCTGCTGGCGGAGATGGATGCCTGGCTGCTGGCCGAAGGCACGCACCTGCGGCCGTATGAAACGCTCGGCGCGCACGGCACCACCATTGATGGCGTTGCCGGCACGCGCTTCGCCGTCTGGGCCCCGAACGCGCAGCGCGTTTCGGTGGTAGGCGAGTTTAACTTCTGGGATGGCCGCCGCCATCCGATGCGTTTCCGCCGCGAACTCGGCATCTGGGAGCTGTTTGTCCCCGGCGCGGTTAACGGCCAGTTGTACAAATTCGAGATCATTGATGCGCACGGTCAGATGCGCATCAAAGCCGATCCGTTCGCCTTCGAGGCGCAAATGCGCCCGCAGACCGCCTCGATGATCTGCGGCCTGCCGCCGAAGCTGGAGATGCAGCCACAGCGCAAAATTGCCAACGGCTTTGACCAGCCGATCTCCATTTACGAGGTGCATCTCGGTTCGTGGCGTCGCCACACCGACAACAATTTCTGGCTGAGTTACAAAGAGCTGGCCGAACAGCTGGTGCCCTATGTCAAAGAGATGGGCTTTACCCATATCGAGCTGTTACCGATCAATGAGCATCCGTTCGACGGCAGCTGGGGCTATCAGCCACTCGGCATGTACGCGCCGACGCGCCGCTTCGGCACGCGCGATGAGTTTCGTCACTTTATCGCCGCTGCCCACGAGGCGGGTCTCAACGTGCTGCTCGACTGGGTGCCGGGCCATTTCCCCAGCGACGATTTTGGCCTCGCCAAATTCGACGGTACCGAGCTGTACGAGCACAGCGATCCGCGCGAAGGCTACCATCAGGACTGGAATACGCTGATCTACAACTTTGGCCGGCGCGAGGTCAGCAACTATCTCTCCGGCAATGCGCTGTACTGGATGGAGCGCTTCGGCATTGATGGCCTGCGCGTCGATGCGGTGGCGTCGATGATCTATCGCGACTACAGCCGCAAAGAGGGTGAGTGGGTACCTAACCAGTTTGGCGGCCGTGAAAACCTCGAAGCCATCGCCTTCCTGCGCCATACCAATCGCACGCTGGGCCGCGCCGCACCCGGCAGCATCAGCGTGGCGGAAGAGTCTACCGATTATCCGGGCGTGACGCGGCCATCCGAAGATGGCGGCCTGGGCTTCTGGTTCAAATGGAACCTCGGCTGGATGCATGACACCCTCGACTACATGAAGCTCGATCCGGTGCATCGCCGCTACCATCATCAGCTGATGACCTTCGGCATGCTGTACAACTACACGGAAAACTTCGTGCTGCCGCTGTCGCACGACGAAGTGGTACACGGCAAAAAGTCGATCCTCGACCGCATGCCGGGTGATACCTGGCAGAAATTTGCCAA
Source organism: Pantoea sp. Cy-640 (assembly GCF_011752635.1). Lineage (NCBI taxonomy): Bacteria > Pseudomonadati > Pseudomonadota > Gammaproteobacteria > Enterobacterales > Erwiniaceae > Pantoea > Pantoea sp. Cy-640. Next base: position 25,320 of record NZ_VWXB01000014.1, read on the forward strand.
CCTGCGCGCCTATTACGGCTGGATGTGGGGCTTTCCCGGCAAAAAACTGCAGTTTATGGGCAATGAATTCGCCCAGGGTCGGGAATGGAACCACGACACCAGCCTCGACTGGCATCTGCTGGAGGGGCTGGATAACTGGCACCACGGCGTGCAGCGACTGGTACGTGACCTGAACCACAGCTATCGCCACTTTTCGCCGCTCTATCAGCTCGATTTCGATGCCAGCGGCTTCGAGTGGCTGGTGGTCGACGATCACGAAAACTCGGTCTTTGTATTTGTACGCCGCGACCGCGAGGGCAACGAACTGATCGTCGCCAGTAACTTCACGCCGGTGCCGCGTCACAGCTATCGCTTCGGCGTGAATCAGCGCGGCGGCTGGCGCGAAGTGCTGAACACCGATCAGCATGATTATCACGGCAGCGATCTGCGCAATCACGGTATCGTCCATACCGATGACATCGCCAGCCACGGGCGCGCGCAGTCGCTAAGCCTGACGCTGCCGCCGCTCGCCACACTGTGGCTGGTGCGGGAGGGCGATTGATGCTCCAGCCGGGCCAGCCGGTACCGCCGGGTGCCCATTATGACGGGCGCGGCGTCAACTTTACGCTGTTCTCGCGCCACGCGGAGCGGGTGGAGCTGTGCCTGTTTGATGAACAGGGGAGTGAGCAGCGTTTCCCTCTGCCGGCGCGCAGCGGTGACATCTGGCACGGCTATGTTCCGGCGCTAAAGCCGGGGCAGCGCTATGGCTACCGCGTGCATGGGCCGTGGCAGCCAGAGCGCGGTCATCGTTTCAATCCGGCCAAACTGCTGGTCGATCCCTGTGCCAAAGCGGTGTGCGGCGCGGTGCCAGATGACGCGCGCCTGCTGGGTGGAGAGTTGCAGCAGGATGATGCCGACAGCGCTGGCGTTGCGCCCAAATCGCTGGTGATCGCCGACGATTTTGACTGGCAGGACGATTGTGCGCCGCGCACGCCTTGGGGCAAGACGGTGATTTACGAGGCACACGTACGCGGCCTGACGCAGCAGCATCCGGAAATTCCGGAAAGGCTACGCGGGACATATGCGGCGCTGGGGCATCCTGCTATGGTGAGCTATCTGCGCCGGCTGGGTATCACCGCGCTGGAGCTGCTGCCGATAGCCGCGTTTGCCAGCGAGCCGCGCCTGCAACGGCTCGGCCTGAGCAACTACTGGGGCTACAACCCGTTTGCGCTGTGGGCGCTGCATCCGCATTACGCGGCGGGTGAAGCGGGCCAGACGCCGCTGCAGGAGTTTCAGCAGGCGGTAAAAGCGCTGCACGCGGCGGGCATTGAAGTGATTCTGGACGTGGTGTTCAACCACAGCGCCGAGCTGGAAGAGATTGGCCCGACACTGTCGCTGCGCGGCGTCGACAACGCCAGCTATTACTGGCTGGGCGATAACGGTGAATATCACAACTGGACCGGCTGCGGTAATACGCTGAACCTCAGCGATCCGCAGGTGCTTGACTGGGCGCTGGGCGCGCTGCGTTACTGGGTGCAAACCTGCCACGTTGACGGCTTTCGTTTCGATCTTGCCAGCGTGCTCGGGCGCACGCCGGATTATCGCCAGGATGCGCCGCTGTTTGTGGCCATGCAGGCCTGTCCGGTGCTGTCGCAGGTGAAACTGATCGCTGAACCCTGGGATATCGGGCCCGGCGGCTATCAGGTGGGCAACTTTCCGCCCGGCTTCGCCGAATGGAACGACCACTTTCGCGATACGGCGCGCCGCTACTGGCTGCACGGTGAGTTGAGTAACGGTGATTTTGCCCGCCGCTTTGCCGGCTCCAGCGATGTATTTCAGCGCGCGGCGCGTCTGCCGCACGCCAGCATTAATCTGATCACCGCGCACGACGGCTTCACGCTGCGTGACGTGGTGAGTTATAACCAGAAGCATAATCAGGCCAACGGCGAGGATAATCGCGACGGCAGCAGCAGTAATTTCAGCCATAACCATGGTTTTGAAGGGCTGCAGGGCAACTTCGATGTGGTCGAGCGGCGGCGGCGCAGCGTGCACGCGTTGCTGACCACGCTGCTGCTGGCGCAGGGCACGCCGATGCTGCTGGCCGGTGACGAACGCGGTCACAGCCAGCACGGCAACAATAATGCGTACTGTCAGGATAACCCGCTCACCTGGCTGAACTGGCAACAGGATGATTTTGGACTGGTCGACTTCACTGCCGCGTTAATCCGGCTGCGTCAGCATATTCCCGCGCTGACGCAGGACAGTTGGTGGCAGGAGGGCGATGGCAACGTGCAGTGGTTGAATGCCAGCGGCAAACCACTGGAAAGGGATGAGTGGGAACAGGGGATGCACAGACTGCAGATCCTGCTCTCCGGCCGCTGGTTACTAACGATAAACGCCACGGATTCGGTGAGTGACCTTGCCTTACCAGACGGAGAATGGCGAGCCATTCCTCCTTTCGCCGGGGAAGATAACCCCATCCTGACAACTGTCTGGCACGGGCCCGCACACGGCGTGTGTGTGTTCCTAAAGCAATCATAAGGAGTCAGACATGGTGAAATTAGATAGAAACGACCCCCTGATGCTGGCGCGCCAGCTCCCTACACAGACGGTTGCCCTGATCCTTGCTGGCGGGCGCGGTACGCGCCTGAAAGATCTTACCGCCAAACGCGCCAAGCCTGCCGTGCACTTCGGCGGCAAGTTCCGCATCATCGACTTTGCGCTCTCCAACTGTATCAACTCCGGGATTCGGCGCATCGGCGTCATCACCCAATATCAGTCACATACGCTGACGCAGCACATTCAGCGCGGCTGGTCATTGTTCAACGAAGAGATGAATGAGTTTGTCGATCTGCTGCCGGCGCAGCAGCGCGCCTCGACCGAACACTGGTATCGCGGTACCGCCGATGCGGTCACGCAGAATCTCGACATCATTCGCCGCTATAACGCGCAGTACATCGTGATTCTCGCCGGGGATCACATCTACAAAATGGATTACTCGCGCATGCTGCTCGACCACGCCGATCGTGGCGCTAAGTGCACCATCGCCTGTCTGCCCGTACCGCTGCATGAGGCCACCGCGTTTGGCGTGATGGCAGTCGATGCGGACAACAATGTAATCGATTTCGTTGAGAAACCGGCGCAGCCGCCGTCCATGCCGGGCGACGACAGCAAAGCGCTGGCCAGCATGGGCATCTACGTGTTCAACGCCGATTACCTCTATGAGCTGCTGGAGGAGGATTTGCAGATCGCCGACTCGAGCCACGATTTCGGTAAAGATCTGCTGCCGAAGATCGTCGCCAGCGGCGAAGCCTACGCGCATTCCTTCACGCTGTCGTGCGTACAGAACGACGAAAACGCGGAACCTTACTGGCGCGACGTCGGTACGCTGGAAGCTTACTGGCGCGCCAACCTCGATCTGGCCTCGGTGACGCCCGAACTCGATATGTATGATCACGAATGGCCGATTCGTACCCACATGGAGCCGCTGCCGCCGGCCAAATTTGTCCAGGATCGATCCGGCAGTCACGGCATGACCATGAATTCGCTGGTCTCCGGCGGCTGCATTATCTCCGGCTCGGTGGTGGTGAATTCGGTGCTGTTCCCACGCGTGCGCGTTAACTCGTTTTGCAATATTGATTCGGCGGTGCTGCTGCCCGATGTGGTTATCGGGCGATCGTGCCGTTTGCGTCGCTGCGTCATAGACCGTGCCTGCGTCATTCCGGAAGGCATGGTGATTGGCGAAAATCCGGATGAGGATAGTCGCCGTTTTTACCGTTCAGAAGAGGGCATCGTACTGGTGACGCGCGCCATGCTGGCCAAATTGGCCGCTGCGGGTCAGTAAGTGACGAAAGGCAAAGAACATTGCCGCGTGGAACGCGGGCGATAACACAATAGGGGTTCAGGATGCAGGTTTTACATGTCTGTTCAGAGCTTTTCCCGCTGCTAAAAACCGGCGGACTGGCTGATGTCGTCGGCGCATTGCCTCAGGCACAAATTGCCGAAGGTATGGACACGCGGGTGCTGATTCCGGCGTTTCCGGATCTGCGTAAAGGGATTCCTGATACCGAAGTGGTGGCGGAGCTGCAAACCTTTGCCGGGCCGGTCCGCTTGCTGTTTGGGCCCTTCAACGGCGTGGGGATATATTTGATTGATGCGCCGGGACTGTACGATCGTCCCGGCAGCCCGTACCACGATACGTCGCAGTTTGCCTATGTCGATAACTACCTGCGCTTTGCGCTGCTCGGCTGGATGGCGGCCGAGCTGGCCAGCGGGCTGGATACTTACTGGCAGCCGGACATCGTGCACGCGCACGACTGGCACGCCGGTCTGGCTCCGGCCTATATCGCCGCACGCGGACGTCCGGCGAAAACGGTGTTTACCGTGCATAACCTGGCGTATCAGGGGCTGTTTTCCGCGCGGCATCTGGACGAAATCCAGATCCCGCGCGCCTATTTTGAAATGCACGGGCTGGAATTCTACGGCCAGATTTCTTACCTAAAGGCCGGCCTGTTTTATGCCGATCATATAACTGCCGTCAGCCCGACCTATGCGCTGGAGATCACCCGGCCGGAGTTCGGCTACGGCATGGAAGCGCTGCTGGAGCAGCGGCTGCGCGAAGGACGGCTGAGCGGGATTCTCAACGGCGTCGATCCCGGCATCTGGGATCCGGCACACGACCTGCTGCTCACCGCCCGCTACGATCGCGACACGCTGGAGAGCAAAGCGGAGAATAAACGTCAGCTGCAGATTGCCATGGGGCTGAAGGTTGATGACAAAGTGCCGGTGTTCTGCGTTATCAGCCGTTTAACCAAACAGAAAGGGCTGGATCTGGTGCTGGAAGCACTGCCGGGACTGCTGGCACAGGGCGGGCAACTGGTGCTGCTGGGCCAGGGCGATGCGGAACTGCAGCAGGGCTTCCTCGCCGCAGCTGCTGAGCATCCGGGCAGCGTCGGCGTGCAAATTGGTTATCACGAAGCGTTCTCGCACCGCATTGTCGGTGGCGCGGACGTCATTATGGTGCCCAGCCGTTTCGAACCGTGCGGTCTGACGCAGTTGTACGGCCTGAAATATGGCACGCTGCCGCTGGTCAGGCGCACCGGTGGTCTGGCGGATACCGTACAGGACAGCTCGCTGGAAAACCTCGCCGACGGCGTAGCCAGCGGCTTCAGCTTCGAAGACAGCAATGCCTGGTCACTGCTGCGCGCGATTCGTCGTGCTTTTGTTTTATGGTCCCGTCCTTCACTCTGGCGTTATGTTCAGCGCCAGGCGATGGGGATGGATTTTAGTTGGCAGGTGGCAGCACAAGCCTACCGCGATCTTTATCAACGCTTGCTGTAATGAGAGATTGGGATACCGCATATGAACGCACCTTTCACCTATGCCTCACCCACGCTGACGGTTGACGCCCTCAAGCACTCAATCGCCTATAAGCTGATGTTTACCATTGGTAAAGATCCGTCGATCGCCAACAAGCATGAGTGGCTGAACGCCGCGCTGCTGGCGGTACGCGATCGCATGGTGGAGCGCTGGCTGCGCTCCAGCCGTGCGCAACTGTCGCAGGATGTGCGCCAGGTTTATTACCTGTCGATGGAGTTCCTGATGGGGCGCACGCTGGGCAATGCCTTGCTGGCGATGGGCATCTATGACGACCTCAACCAGGCGCTGGATGAGATGGGACTCGACCTCAGCGAGCTGATGGAAGAAGAGAATGACCCCGGGCTCGGCAACGGCGGTCTTGGCCGGCTGGCGGCCTGCTTCCTCGACTCGCTGGCCACGCTGGGCCTGCCCGGGCGCGGCTACGGCATTCGCTACGATTACGGCATGTTCAAACAGAACATTGTTGACGGCCAGCAGCGTGAATCGCCGGATTACTGGCTGGAGTACGGCAACCCGTGGGAGTTCCAGCGCTTTAACACCCGCTACAAAGTGCGTTTTGGCGGGCGGTTGCAGCATGAAGGCAGCCGGGTGCGCTGGGTTGAGACCGAAGAGATCGTGGCGATGGCCTACGATCAGATCATCCCTGGCTTCGACACCGATGCCACCAACACGCTGCGGCTGTGGGGTGCGCAGGCCAGTAACGAAATCAACCTCGGCAAGTTCAATCAGGGCGACTACTTCGCGGCGGTGGAAGATAAAAACCACTCGGAGAACGTTTCGCGCGTGCTCTATCCCGACGACTCGACCTACTCCGGGCGCGAGCTGCGTCTGCGTCAGGAGTATTTTCTCGTCTCCGCCACGGTGCAGGATATCCTCAATCGCCACTGGCAGATGCATGAAACCTGGGACAACCTGGCCGACAAAATTGCCATCCACCTCAACGATACCCATCCGGTGCTGGCGATTCCCGAGCTGATGCGTCTGCTGATTGATGAGCACAAGTTTACCTGGGACGACGCCTTTGAAGTCACCTGCCAGGTGTTCTCGTACACCAACCATACGCTGATGAGCGAAGCGCTGGAGACCTGGCCGGTGGACATGATCGGCAAGATCCTGCCGCGTCACCTCAGCATCATCTTCGAAATCAATGACTACTTCCTGAAGACCATTCAGGACTACTATCCGGACGACTGGGATCTGATGGCGCGCATCTCGATCATCGACGAAAACGATGGTCGCCGCATCCGCATGGCGTGGCTGGCGGTGGTGGTTAGCCACAAGGTCAACGGCGTGTCGGAGCTGCACTCTAATCTAATGGTGCAGTCGCTGTTCGCCGATTTTGCCCGCCTGTTCCCGGGGCGCTTCTGCAATAAAACCAACGGCGTGACGCCGCGCCGCTGGCTGGCGCTGGCTAACCCGGCCTTGTCAGAAGTGCTGGATGACGCCATTGGCCGCACCTGGCGTACCGATCTGGCTCAGCTGAGCGAGCTGGTGCCGCACATTGACTATCCGGCGTTTATTGAACAGATCGCCGATGCCAAGTTCGCCAACAAAAAGCGCCTCGCGGAGTGGGTGGCGAAGAATATGGATATCGTGCTGGATCCGCAGGCGCTGTTCGACGTGCAGATCAAGCGTATTCACGAATACAAACGTCAGCTGCTGAACGTGCTGCACGTCATCACGCGTTACAACCGCATCAAAGCCGATCCGACCGCGGAGTGGGTGCCGCGCGTCAATATCTTCGCCGGGAAAGCGGCGTCGGCCTATTACGTCGCCAAGCACATCATTCACCTGATCAACGATGTCGCCAACGTGATCAACAACGATCCGCAGGTGAAGAACAAGCTGAAGGTGGTGTTTATCCCTAACTACGGCGTCAGCCTGGCGCAGATCATCATTCCGGCGGCGGATCTCTCCGAGCAGATCTCTACCGCCGGCACCGAAGCCTCCGGCACCAGTAACATGAAATTTGCGCTAAACGGCGCGCTGACCATCGGTACGCTGGACGGGGCCAACGTGGAGATGCGCGAGCACGTCGGCGCAGAGAATATCTTTATCTTCGGCAACACCACGCCGCAGGTGGAGAAGCTGCGCACTGAGGGCTATAACCCGCGCAAATACTATGAAGAGGATGCGGAACTGCACCAGGCGCTGACGCAAATCGCCAGCGGCGTCTTCAGCCCACAGGAGCCGGGGCGCTACCGTAACCTGTTCGACGCGCTGGTCAACTTTGGCGATCACTATCAGCTGCTGGCGGATTACCGCAGTTATGTGGATACCCAGGATAAGGTAGATAAGCTTTATCGTCAGCCGGAAGAGTGGCAGCGGCGTGCGGCGCTGAACATCGCCAATATGGGTTATTTCTCCGCCGACCGTACCATTCAGGAGTACGCGGATGAGATCTGGCATATTTCGCCGGTGAGGTTATAAACGAGGCACATTCTGTAGCGGCGCAATTTATTGCGCGGTTTTTAACAACGCGCGATAAATCGCGCCGCTACCGTTGGTGCAAACTTACTTCAGGGTAATGCTCTTCACAATCGCATCGGCATCGCTCTGCGCCTGCTGCTGATTGTCGGCGGGCAGGGTGATCTGCAGTGTCAGCAGTTTACCGTCCACCTTCGCCAGAATAACCGAGGACCAGGAGGTCTGGTTATTGGCGGAAATCACCGTATCCAGCTGCTGTGCCGGCTGGTCTTTCAGCGTCACCGTTTTGTTCGACACCACCTGCAGCTGCGGATCGCGGTTGCGCTGCTGCTGCTCCAGACGCTGAGCCAGCGCATCCAGTCCTTCACTGGTCGGATCGCCCGCAATCACGATAATTGCGCGCTGGCCGGTTTCATCGGCATACACGTGCATATTGGTGGATTCCGAACCCAGCTTGCCGCTCTTATCCGACATGCCTGCTGGCAGGCTGAAACTCAGCTTACCGTCCATCAGGTTCACCGTCTGTGCTGACTGACTGGCGCTGGCGCCGTTGCTGTTTGCCGCCGTGTCGTCTTTCTTCTGATCACACGCCGCCAGGCCTAACACCAGCAGGCCGATGCCCGCATATTTCACTAAGTTACGCATTCTTATCCCTTCGTAAGGTTTCCATCAGCCGTTATCAAAACGGAATCGGTGCTTAAAAGCAATCAGCGCTTTGTCAGGAAATCTTAGCGTGCCGTGGCGTTTCGTCTACGTTCAATTAGCCGAAATTCATCTGGCGCTGAGCCGAACGTTCCGCCAGACGCTTAAGTGCCGCATTGAGCAGAACACCGTAAGCAGGCAGGAAGAAAACCATGCAGATCAGCACTTTGAAGCTGTAATCCACCAGTGCGATCTCCACCCAGTGGCTGGCCATGAACGGGTCCGGACTCTTATAAAAGGCGATAAAGAAGAAGGCCAGCGTATCGCTGATATTGCCGAGGAACATGGCACAGGCAGGCGCAATCCACCACTGCGGCAGTTTACGCAGGCGGTTAAACACGTGCACGTCAAGGATCTGCCCCAGCGCATAGGCCATAAAGCTGGCGCAGGCGATACGCGCCACGAACAGATTGACCTCCTGCAGCGAGGCCCAGCCCTGCCACGCGCCCTGATAAAACACGCACGACACGATGTAGGAGATAAACAGCGCCGGAATCATCACCGCAAGGATAATGCGCCGTGCCAGCGGTGCGCCAAAAATACGCACGGTGAGATCGGTGGCGAGAAAAATAAACGGGAAGCTAAACGCACCCCAGGTGGTGTGGAAACCGAAAATCGCGACCGGCAGCTGCACCAGATAGTTACTGGAGGTAATCACCAGCAGGTGAAACAGCGACAGCCAGAATAGCGCATGCATGCGCTGACGAGCAGAGAAGTTGATCATAAAGGCCTTTTTAGTAATGGGGTGAGGGAACCCATCCTCTTCATACTTCAGGTTTTATGTGCGTTGGCTGCGCCTGCTCACCCCAGTCACTTACTTCAGTAAGCTCCTGAGGTGAGCAGGCTTGCCGCCTTCCTAAAACCTGAATTATTTTGAGGAATTGGCAATAACATTAAAAAATCGGACGGCATCTTAGCGTGTTGCGCAACAAATGCAATGGTTAATTTTAACGCAATCGTTCTCGCCTTGCGCGCGCGCTGTAGCGCGTTAGAATGAGCGCCCACCCTGAATAAAGACAGAGAATCATGAGCGATCCTTTTTCCGCTGCGGACCATACGCTTGATGCGCTTGGGCTGCGCTGCCCGGAGCCGGTGATGATGGTGCGCAAAACTGTGCGTACCATGCAGGCGGGCGAAACGTTGCTGATCATCGCCGACGATCCGGCGACCACGCGTGATATTCCCGGCTTCTGCCGCTTTATGGAGCATCAGCTGCTGGCACAGCAGACCGAGAGCCTGCCGTACCAGTATCTGATCCAGAAAGGCGCGGATGCCTGATCGCGGCATCCGCCCGCCTCAGCGCTGACGCAGCAGGCGCAGCGCGTTGGCGGTGACCAGCGCGGTGGCACCGGAATCGGCCAGCACCGCCAGCCACAGGCCGGTAAAGCCGAGCAGCGTGGTGACGAGGAAAATCGCCTTCAGCCCCAGCGCCAGCGCAATATTCTGACGGATAATGGCGCGCGTGCGGCGTGCCAGCTGCACGGTGCGCGGCAGAATCGCCAGGTTATTCTGCGTCAGAGCCGCATCGGCCGCTTCCAGCGCCACATCGGTGCCGCTGCCCATGGCAATCCCCAGCGTTGCGGCCTTCATGGCTGGCGCATCGTTGATGCCATCGCCGACCATCGCCAGCGGCTGCTGCTCGCCCAGTTCACGCACGGCGGCTACCTTATCCGCAGGCAACAGAGCGGCGCGATAGCTGATGCCGAGTTCGGCGGCTATCGCGGCGGCGGCGCGCGGATTATCGCCGGTCAGCATCACGCTATGAATTCCCAGCGCCTGCAGCGCCGCCAGCGCACTGCGGGCCTCCTCGCGCAGCAAATCCTGCAGCGCCAGCAGCCCGAGCGGCTGTGCTTCGCGCAACAGCACCACCACAGTTTTGCCCTGTGCCTCCAGCTGCGCAATCTGCTGCTGCTGCGCGTCACTCAGCGCCGCCACATCACGCGGTGCCAGCAGTTGATGCATCACGCCGTTGATCTGCGCGCGAATGCCGCTGCCGGCCAGCGTTAGCTGATGCTGCGCCGGCGGAATCACCTGCTGCTGGCGCTGCGCTTCCGCGACTATCGCCCGCGCCAGCGGATGGCCGGAGCCCTGCTCGATAGCGGCCGCGAGGCTGAGCAGCTGTTGCTGTGTATCCGTGCCAAACGGATGCACGTCGGTGACCTGCGGTTTACCGGCGGTCAGGGTGCCGGTTTTATCAAACGCCAGTGCCTGCACCCGGCTGAGGCGTTCCAGCGCCGCGCCGCCTTTAATCAGCGCGCCCTGGCGAGCCGCCGCTGCCAGGCCGGAAGTGATAGCGGCAGGCGTGGAGATCACCAGCGCGCACGGACAGCCAATCAGCAGCAGCGTCAGCCCTTTGTAGATCCACGGCAGCCAGGCGCCTAATCCGAGCAGCGGCGGCAGCACCATCACCAGCAGTGCCAGCAGCATGATGGCCGGCGTGTAGAGGCGGCTGAAGCGATCGATAAAACGCTCCACCGGCGCGCGGTGACTTTCAGCTTCTTCTATCAGCTGCAGAATGCGGTCGATAGCGCTGTGGCCCGGCTGTGAGGTCACGCGCAGCGTCACCAGCCGATCCACGCTGGTGGCGCCTGCCATCACGGCATCGCCCGGCTGATGGGCCACCGGTAGCGATTCGCCGGTCAGCGCGCTTTCATCAAAGCTGGCGCTGGCGTGCAGCAGCTCGGCATCGGCGGGCAGACGACCGCCTGCCGCCACTTCAATCACATCGCCGGGCTGGAGCGCCGCCAGTGCCACCTGCTCACGCTGTGTGCCATTGACGCGCGTGGCGGTGTCCGGACGCAGCGCCATCAGCGCGGTGACGCCACGGCGCGCCCGCGCGGCGGCATAGGCTTCCAGCCGTTCTCCCAGCTGAAACAGCAGCAGCACCATGGCAGCTTCGGCATGGGCGCCAATCACCAGCGCGCCCGCGGCGGCGAGGGTCATCAGGGTTTCAATGCTGAACGGCGAGCCGCTGCGTATGGCCTGCCACGCGCTGCGGGCTACCGGCGCCAGACCGACCAGCGTGGTAAGCACAAACAGGCGATCGCCCCATAGCGGCGTGAGCTGGCTCAGCAGCCAGCTGGCGATCATCAACAGCGTGAGCAGTATGAGTGAGGCATTATCGCGCCAGCGGCGCGCCGCCGGTGCGGGGTTCTCAGTGGATTTCAGGCTAAAGCCGGCGTGGTTAACGGCCTGTTCGATAGCCGGACGAATATCGCTGTGCGCCTCCACCAGCAGATTTTCACTGGAGAATATCACCCGCGCGCTGGCGACCTGCGGCAGCTTTTGCACGGCGGTTTCGATTTTGCGGGCGCAGCTCGGGCAGTCCATGCCGGCAATCTGCCAGCGGAACTGATAGGACGCGGATGCGCGCCTGTCGCTATCGGCGTCGCCGCCGCCGGGACTGTCGTCATCGCTGGTGCAGCAGCCGCAATCGCTGGACGCGGCCACCGGTTGCGCGGCGGAAATCTTCAGGGATGCAGGCTGAACGCTGCGTACCGCGCACAGCGGTTTTGGCTGACGGTGTGATTTGCCACAGCGGCAAGAGTGGGCATGTTGATGCATGTGACCTCCGGTTGCAGAAGCGGGCCGATGCCCGCAGTCTGCATGCTACACTCTGGAGTGGACTCCAGAGTCAAGCGGTGAGGTCACTTTTTTTCAGTACAGCCACAGTGAACGCACAATCATGAAGTGACCGGCGAAGTAGCAGGCGGCAACGATGGCGCTGTCAGCGCTGAAGCGACGGCGATAGTGCGAGATAAACCACACGATGTTAGCCAGCAACAGCAGCACGGCACCCACCAGCAGCGAGAAACTGTAATCGGTCGGACGGAAGAAGTAATTTTCCGCCGCCATCCAGTTCATCACCAGCGTCATGCCAATCAGCGTACAGATCGGCCAGCGCAGCGTATCCAGTTTTGACCAGATAATGGCGATCACGATGATACCAATCACCAGGAAGGTGAGCGGAATCGGCCAGAAGAAGCTCATGGTCATGTGCGCGGCAAAGCTGATGGTGTACAGCAGATGCGAGAGGAAAAAGGCGCCGAGCGCATACAGCATCTGCTGACGCGGCAGCAGGGTTAACGCATCGCCCACCAGCGTAGCGACCAGGCCAGCCAGAATCAGGTAGTCGGTGGTGTTAAGCGTGGGAGCCTGCCACGCCCAGGCAACCAGCAACAGCAGCGTAACGGGTTTGAACAGCCAGCGCTGCCACTGCGGGCCGCGGTAGGAGGCATCGACATACAGCCAACCGGAAAAAAGGACTGCAAGGAAAGACCAAAGCATTTTTTCTCCCTTTTGTGAACGTGTCGCCCACATTGATGAATTTTCCCAAAATCGCGATCTCAGTTTAAGTTACTGGCGGCAAATGTGACAATCGGGCAACTCTGGTTGTATGCTTTGGCGTCTTTTATCTGTTAACCCCCGACGTAAAGTGCGAGAGAAAACATGAGCAAACCACCGCTAATCTTTTTTATCGTCCTGGCTGTAATTGCCATCCTGGCAACCCGTCAGTTTATCAAGCAGCGCCGCGAAGCCGCGGTCAACGACGCTTCACCGGTGCGCTCAATGAGTGTGGAAGTGAAAACCAAGCGAGAGTTTCCGGCCCCCAATCGCCGTTCGCGTCAGCGCGAAGAGATTGTGGCGGAAGAGATGAAGTATGAAGCCTGGTTCCATCCGCTGAACGGCGCCGGTGATTTTAAGGTCAACGTCAGCGCCAGCGATTATCACCAGATGGACAAAGGCGTGAAGGGCGAGCTGAAAATGCAGGGCACGCGCTTTGTCAGCTTTACCCCGGCGCAATAGGCACTAAAGTGCACGGGGCTGAAGCCGCGCGCTGCCTTGCGTTACGACGGATAGTGCTTTTTCTGCCACGCCAGCAGTTCAAATACGCCAAAGAAGAATATTTTCGCCTGAGTGGCGCGGCTCAGCTTTGGCGCTTCCTTCGGCTGCGTAGCACGCAGCAGCACCAGCTGCAGGCCGTGCATCACCACCATAAAGAACAGCGCAACGTGGACAAAGTAGCGCAGCGGCGTCGGGAAGGGGTGCACCAGGTTAAGCAGCAGAAATGCCCAGACGCAAATCATCAGCAAACGTCCCAGATTAAGCCACATCATCGGTCTCCTGTTGGCGTTGATAGAGGCGATAGGCCACCTGACCGGCAATCTTCTCGCGATACAGATCCCAGTTAGCCGGTGCCAGCGGGGTGCCGTGTTCCACTTCGCTCTCAACATAAATCAGCGCGTGGGCGGCGAGCCAGCCATTGTTCTCCAGCAGCGTTAGTGTCTCCTGCAGCAGGCCTTTGCGGAACGGCGGATCAACAAACACCACGTCAAACGGCTCGCCGGGCTGGCTTAGCCACTGCAGCGTATTGGTCTGGACGACGCTGGCGTTACTGGCGCGCAGCGTGTGCAGGTTTTGCGTCAGCTGCTGCGCCACGTGACGTTCCAGTTCCAGCAGGGTCGCGGAGGCGGCATAGCGCGACAGCGCTTCTAAGCCCAGCGCGCCGCTGCCGGCATAGCAATCGAGGCAGCGCGCCTGCTGGATATCCGGCGCCAGCCAGTTGAATAGCGTTTCACGCACGCGATCGGTGGTCGGGCGCAGGCCGGCGCTGTCTGGCACCGGCAATTTGCGGCCGCGCCACTGTCCGCCAATCAGGCGAATCTGGCCTGCCGCGCCGCTGTTGCGGGGGGATTTACTCATTTCGCTCACAACTCGTCATAATTTGTTGCGTAGTTTAACGGGCGTAGCAGGCAGAAGAAACGTTAAAAAAGGGTGCTGTGGTGCGCTGGCAGGAAAGTGTTAGACTACTAAGTTGATAAAGCGGACGTAATTGCCTGATTTTTACGCCGCTCACGCGCGAAAAAGTGAATTTTTTATCCCCTGGGAACAGCGTGCTACCGGGAATAAGCCATCGAGGAGTGTGGTCACACAATGGCAAAAGAGAAAAAACGCGGCTTTTTTTCCTGGCTGGGCTTTGGCAAAGAAGAGCAGCAGCCGACCGATCAACCGGCACCCGCCGCTGAAGAGAGCGCGTTAGCAAGCGCCGAAGCGCAGGCCGCCGAAACCGTGATCGTCACTGAACAGGTGGCAGAACAGCAGGCCGAATCGCCGGTTCACGCCGACGCTGAAACGCATCCCGTCAAGGAAGCAGAAACCGCAGCCGAATCCGACGCTAACGCAGATGACGCAGAAATTGCTGCCGTCAGCGTGATTGAAGAAGAGTTACTGCCGGAAGATCATCCGCAGCCGGAGCTGATGCCGGTTGAAGAGGAACCGCAGGCTGAAGAACTGATTATTGAAGCACCGGTTTTATCTGAGGAGCCTCAGCCAGAGGACGCAGAGGACGCAGACGCACCGCTGAGCGATGAAGAGCTGGAAGCACTGGCGTTAGCGGAAACCTATGCCGAAGACGCGGCAGAAGAGCGCGTGGCGACAGACACCGTGAGCGATCTGCCGCTGGCGGCCGCGCCGATCGTGGCCCAGGAGCAGGAGCGCCCCACCAAAGAGGGCTTCTTTGCCCGCCTGAAACGCAGCCTGGTCAAAACGCGTGAAAACCTCGGATCCGGCTTTATCAGCCTGTTCCGCGGCAAAAAAATCGATGACGAGCTGTTTGAAGAGCTGGAAGAGCAGCTGCTGATTGCCGATGTCGGCGTGGAAACCACGCGCCGCATCATCACCAGCCTGACGCAACAGGCCAGCCGTAAGCAGCTGCGCGATGCTGAAGCGCTGTATGGCCTGCTGAAGGCTGAAATGGCCGGCATTCTGGAAAAGGTCGATGCTCCGCTGGACGTGGCGGGCAAAACGCCGTTCGTTATCCTGATGGTCGGCGTTAACGGCGTGGGTAAAACCACCACCATCGGTAAGCTGGCGCGTCAGTATCAGGCGCAGGGCAAGTCCGTTATGCTGGCGGCGGGGGACACCTTCCGCGCGGCGGCGGTAGAGCAGCTGCAGGTCTGGGGCCAGCGCAACAATATTCCGGTGGTCGCGCAGCATACGGGCGCGGATTCTGCGTCGGTTATTTTTGACGCCATCCAGGCGGCGAAATCGCGCCACGTTGACGTGCTGATCGCCGATACCGCCGGCCGCCTGCAGAACAAAGCGCACCTGATGGAAGAGCTGAAAAAAATCACCCGCGTGATGAAGAAGCTGGACGAAGAGGCACCGCATGAGGTGATGCTGACGATTGACGCCAGCACCGGCCAGAACGCCATCAGCCAGGCGAAGCTGTTCCACGAAGCGGTCGGCCTGACCGGCATCACCCTGACCAAGCTCGACGGCACCGCAAAAGGTGGCGTGATCTTCTCGGTGGCCGATCAGTTTGGCATTCCGATTCGTTATATCGGTGTCGGGGAAGGCATCGAAGATTTACGGCCGTTTAAGGCCGCCGACTTTATTGAGGCACTGTTTGCCCGAGAGGAATAATTGGCATGATTCGCTTTGAAGAGGTCAGTAAGGCTTATCTGGGAGGACGCCAGGCGCTGCAGGGCGTGGATTTCCATTTGCGTCCCGGTGAGATGGCGTTTCTGACCGGCCACTCAGGCGCGGGGAAAAGTACCTTACTGAAGCTGATTTGTGGCATTGAGCGCCCGAGCGCCGGGCAAATCTGGTTCAGCGGTCACGATATTTCCCGGCTGCGTCACAGCGAAGTGCCTTTCCTGCGCCGCCAGATCGGCATGATTTTCCAGGATCACCACCTGCTGATGGATCGTTCGGTCTACGACAACGTGGCGATCCCGCTGATTATTTCCGGGGCCAGCGGCGAGGATATTCGCCGTCGCGTGTCGGCGGCGCTGGACAAAGTCGGCCTGCTCGACAAAGCAAAAAGTTATCCGATTCAGCTCTCTGGCGGTGAACAGCAGCGCGTCGGCATTGCCCGCGCGGTAGTGAATAAACCGGCCGTGCTGCTGGCGGATGAACCGACCGGTAACCTCGATAATGCGCTGTCGGAAGATATTTTGCGCCTGTTTGAAGAGTTCAACCGCGTGGGCGTTACGGTACTGATGGCGACGCACGACATCGGGCTGATCGCACGCCGCAATTATCGCGTGATGACGCTTAATCAGGGACGTCTGCACGGAGGCCACGATGGTCAATAAACGTAACAAGCGTCCGGCTGCGCCGAAAACGGCGAAGCAGCCGTCAAAGAGCAAAGCGCTGAAGGGCGGCTGGCAGGAGCAGTGGCGCTACGCGTGGCGCGGTACGCTGTCCGACATGTATCGTCAGCCGCTGGCGACGCTGCTGACTGTAATGGTGATCGCGATTTCGCTGACGCTGCCCAGCGTGTGCTACATGGTGTGGAAAAACGTCAGCCAGGCCGCCGCGCAGTGGTACCCGGCGCCGCAGCTGACGGTTTACCTCGACAAAGCGCTGGATGACACGGCGGCAGAGAACGTGACCGCCGAGCTGAAAAAGCTCGATGGCGTGGACAAGGTGAACTACCTGACGCGTGAAGAGGCGCAAAGCGAGTTCCGCAACTGGTCCGGCTTTGGTGGTGCGATGGATATGCTGGAGCAGAACCCGCTGCCGGCGGTGGCGATCATCACGCCGAAGCTGAACTTCCAGAACTCCGATACCATGGCCAATCTGCGCGATCGCGTAGCGAAAGTGCAGGGCGTGGATGAAGTGCGCATGGATGACAGCTGGTTTGCGCGTTTAGCCGCACTCACCGGGCTGGTGGGGCAGGTGGCGTCAATGATCGGCCTGCTGATGGTGGTGGCGGTGTTCCTGGTGATTGGCAACAGCGTGCGTCTGAGCATTTTTGCCCGGCGTGACACCATCAACGTGCAGAAGCTGATTGGCGCGACCGATGGCTTTATTCTGCGGCCCTTCCTCTACGGCGGCGCGCTGCTCGGTTTTAGCGGTGCGGTGCTGTCGCTGATTCTGTCGGAAGTGCTGGTGCTGCGCCTGCAGTCGGTGGTGGCGCAGGTCGCCTCTGTCTTCGGTACCAGCTTCGCGCTGGAGGGCTTTTCGTGGGATGAAGGTCTGCTGCTGCTGTTAATCGCGGCCATCATCGGCTGGATTGCCGCCTGGCTGGCGACGGTGCAACATTTACGTCGTTTTACGCCGCAGTAACCCATAGCAACGATTTTTTGATATACTCTTCCTCTGCTGCCGACGACCTGGGAGCAGAGGATTTCTCCGATTTCCCCCGCCGTCATCTGTGTGTAAAATATTCACTGCTATAATTGAACTTGTGGATAACTTTGACGTCCAAGTAGCACAGATTGCTTTTGGTTTTCACGCGTCGTTGACATAATGTAACGGCTGCGCAGGGAAACGAGCAGCAAGTCCATTGAATTTGTGAGGGTTTGAATGACCAAAGAAATGCAAACTTTAGCGATTGCTCCTCTGGGCAACCTGGAATCTTACGTCCGGGCTGCTAACAACTGGCCGGTATTAACGGCAGAAGAGGAAAAAGCACTGGCTGAGCGGCTGCATTACCAGGGCGATCTGGATGCAGCTAAGACGCTGATCCTGTCTCACCTGCGCTTTGTTGTTCATATCGCTCGTAACTATTCCGGTTACGGCCTGCCGCAGGCGGACCTGATCCAGGAAGGTAACATCGGCCTGATGAAGGCGGTGCGTCGCTTCAACCCGGAAGTCGGGGTGCGTCTGGTGTCGTTTGCCGTGCACTGGATCAAAGCGGAGATTCACGAGTACGTGCTGCGTAACTGGCGTATCGTGAAAGTTGCCACCACCAAAGCACAGCGCAAACTGTTCTTTAACCTGCGTAAAACCAAGCAGCGTCTCGGCTGGTTCAATCAGGATGAAGTCGAAATGGTGGCGCGCGAGCTGGGTGTCAGCAGCAAAGACGTGCTGGAAATGGAGTCGCGCATGGCGGCCCAGGATATGACCTTCGACATGTCGTCTGATGACGATGCGGGCGAAGGCAAGCCGATGGCACCGGTGCTGTATCTGCAGGATAAAACCTCTGACTTTGCTGACGGCATCGAAGAGGATAACTGGGATGCGCACGCCGCTGATAAGCTGAGCGATGCAATGCTGAGCCTCGATGAGCGTAGCCAGCATATTATCCGCGCCCGCTGGCTGGATGATGACAACAAAACCACGCTGCAGGAGCTGGCCGACCAGTACGGTGTGTCTGCCGAGCGCGTGCGTCAGCTGGAAAAGAACGCCATGAAGAAACTGCGTATGGCGATTGAAGCCTGATTAACGGCTGACAGATAAATGGGGCGACCAGCGGGTCGCCCTTTTTTATGCGCGCAATAACCTGCGATGACGTATGACCTGTGCGGATTACAGCACGGTCGCCATGAATGGCGTCCCTGCAGGACACGCATGCATATGCATCGTTAATCACGACCCCACGCAATCTGTACGCTCGTTCGCAATCCCCGTAGGGTGCGCATTCAGGTACAAACCGGCCACATGGGTAACACTTTAGACCGGGCACATGGGTAACAGTTATAAACGGCATAGCAGAGGAGACTCACTATGCCCTGGACTGAGACTGTTACCATGCAACGC
>NZ_VWXB01000015.1:0-31145 GCF_011752635.1 Pantoea sp. Cy-640
ACGCCGTAGCGCCGATGGTAGTGTGGGGCCTCCCCATGCGAGAGTAGGGAACTGCCAGGCATCAAATAAGTGAAGAAGCCCCGGACGAGAGTCCGGGGCTTTTTTACGTCCGTACTCCGGCAAATTTCCCGCTAAAAACGCGAAAACTCCCCACTGTAAAACCGTGCAATCGGGTAAACTACGGCCAGATTAATCAGTAAAGGCCGTAACATGTCCAGCCCTCAGACTTCCCTGAAAGCGTTCAACACACTGGGTCTTGCAATCGCGGCTGAAAAGCTTGTTGTTGCGGATAGCGCAGAAGCCATTTCCTCTGCCTGGCACGCCAGCCAGCAAAATAATCAGCCGTTTATGGTGCTTGGCGAGGGCAGTAACGTCCTGTTCCTCGAAGATTTTGCCGGCTGCGTGGTGATTAACGCGATTAAAGGCATCACCCTGGAAGAGCACGACGAAGCCTGGCATCTGCACGTTGGTGCTGGCGAAAACTGGCATCAGTTGGTTGAGCATACTCTAAAGAAAGGCCTCACCGGGCTGGAAAATCTGGCGCTAATTCCAGGTGTGACGGGATCGGCACCCATCCAGAACATTGGCGCTTACGGTGTTGAATTTAAAGATATTTGCCAGTACGTCGAGGTGTTACACCTGCCGGATAGCACAGTCACGCGTCTGCACCGTGATGAATGCCAGTTTGGCTATCGCGACAGCATCTTCAAACACGCGATGAAGCACGACTATGTGATTGTGGCCGTCGGGCTGCGTCTGGCGAAGCAGTGGAAACCGGTACTGAGCTATGGCGATCTGGCGAAGCTCAATCCCGCTACCGTATGCGCGTGGGACGTATTCAATGCGGTGTGCCATATGCGGCAAAGTAAGCTGCCCGATCCACGCGTAACAGGTAATGTAGGCAGTTTCTTTAAAAACCCCCTGATTTCCGCTCAGCAGGCAGAGGCATTGCTTACGCACTATCCTGCTATGCCGCACTATCCACAGCACAGTGGTGAGGTCAAGCTGGCCGCAGGCTGGCTGATCGATCAGTGTGCGTTGAAAGGCTACCGTCTTGGCGGCGCTGCGGTGCATCGTCAGCAGGCACTGGTACTGATCAATGAAGACAATGCCACACCGCAGGATATTGTCGCCCTGGCCCATCATGTGCGTCAGGAGGTGGGGAAAAAATTTGCCGTGTGGCTGGAGCCAGAAGTACGTTTCATTGGCGCGCAGGGCGAGCGTAACGCCGTCGAGGTGATTTCATGAAAGACCATAGCGTTCCGTTAAAACTGGTCGCCCTGCTGGCCGATGGCGAATTTCACTCTGGTGAACAGCTGGGTGAAGCGCTCGGTATGAGCCGCGCTGCCGTGAATAAACATATTCAGACGCTGAAAAGCTGGGGCCTGGATGTCTACACCGTGACAGGGAAAGGTTACAGCCTGCCAGCGCCCATACAGCTGCTGAATGAAGAGGCGATACTGGCGCATCTGCATCAGGCGGATTTGGCGGTGATTCCGGTTATTGACTCCACCAATCAGTATTTACTCGATCGCATGGACCAGCTGAACTCCGGCTATGCGTGCATCGCGGAATATCAACAGGCCGGGCGCGGCCGGCGCGGACGGAAATGGTTCTCGCCGTTTGGGGCCAATCTCTACATGTCCATGTACTGGCGACTGGAGCAGGGGCCAGCTGCGGCAATGGGTCTGAGTCTGGTGATTGGTATCGTGATGGCAGAGGTTATCCAGTCGCTGGGCGCGGCAGACGTCCGCGTTAAGTGGCCAAATGACCTCTATCTGCAGGATCGTAAACTGGCGGGTATTCTGGTTGAGCTCACCGGTAAAACCGGCGATGCGGCGCAAATTGTCATGGGCGCGGGGATCAACCTGGTGATGCGGGGCGAAGGCACGGCGGAAATCAATCAGGGTTGGATCAATCTGCAGGAAGCGGGCATCGAGATCAATCGTAACGAACTCGCCGCCAGGCTGATAAACCATCTGCGTGAAGCTTTACCGCTGTTTGAACGGGATGGGCTGGCGCCGTTTGTCGGCCGCTGGGAAGCGCTGGATAACTTTATCCATCGCCCGGTAAAACTGCTGATTGGAGATCGTGAAGTGCATGGCATTGCGCGCGGAATTGATAAGCAGGGCGGTTTATTGCTGGAACAGGATGGTGAGATTAAATCCTGGGTCGGTGGCGAGATCTCATTACGTCCCGCTAATTAACACAGTAAACAGTAATGCATTAAACGCCCTGATAAAGCAGGGCGTTTTTAATACTATTTTCTTAACCGTACACTTTGCACGGCATGATCAGCAGACTTGGTCATGATCAGGCTGGCCCGTTCACGCGTAGGTAAGATGTTTTCTTTTAAATTCAGCCAGTTAATCTCTTTCCATAACCCACGTGCAATACTCTCTGCTTCCTCTTCAGGCAGCTGAGAATAGTGATGGAAATAAGAGTCCGGATCGCTGAAGGCACCTTCGCGGAATTTAAGAAAGCGATTAACGTACCAGCGCTCTAATAAGTTTTCTGGCGCATCGACATATATTGAAAAGTCGACGAAATCTGAGACAAATACATGATGCGGATCGTGCGGATAATCCATACCGCTCTGCAGGACGTTCAGCCCTTCCAGAATCAGGATGTCCGGCTGCTGCACCACCTTATCGCCATCCGGGATGACATCGTAAATCAGGTGTGAATACACCGGTGCGGTGACCTGACTGGCGCCCGATTTCAAATCCGATACGAACTTCACCAGTCGATGCATATCATACGACTGCGGGAAGCCTTTCTTCTTCATCAGGCCGCGCTCTTTCAGCACCGCATTAGGGTGCAAAAAGCCATCGGTGGTGATGAGTTCCACCTTGCGGTGCTCTGGCCAGCGGCTAAGCAGCGCCTGTAACACGCGCGCGGTGGTGCTTTTACCGACGGCAACACTGCCGGCAATACTGATAATGTAAGGGATCTTCTGGCCATTGGTGCCGAGAAACTGCTCCAGCACCGCCTGACGGCGCAGATTTGAACTGATATAGAAGTTCAGCAGACGTGATAGCGGCAGATAGATCTCGGCAACTTCTTCCAGCGAAAGATCTTCATTGATACCGCGCAGCCGTTCAATTTCGCTGGCGGCCAGCGTCATCGGTACGGAATCTCGCAGCGCAGCCCATTGCTGGCGATCAAACTGCAGGTAGGGCGTCGTCAGTGGCGTCGTTTTTTTACTCATAAGCATGCATCTGACCGCAAATTCTGGCTCATCAACACCTTGCAGCAACAGGCATACAGCGATGTGTCGAACTCAGTTGCACGTCACAGGGGTAATTTAACGAGAACAATGGGCAGGAGGGTAACACCAGTGTGACTTTAAAAAGAAGTAAAATGATAAACCTGAGCACGCTTTCGTAAGCAGGCCCGCATTTTTATGATCACAGTATGAGGCTAACGCGGTATTAAAGAATAATCAGGCTGTGGGCTGGCGGAAAAACACACCATGTTTGCTGCTTTTTGCTGCACTGGCGGGGCGTTTTGCGAGGATTTGCACAAATAGTAAGCGGTAGTGCAAATTTAGCAATTTTTTTGTTGCATCCTGAACCCGGTCTTCCTAGAATGCGCGTCACTTGATGCCGGCTTAGCTCAGTTGGTAGAGCAACTGACTTGTAATCAGTAGGTCACCAGTTCGATTCCGGTAGCCGGCACCATCAAGTAGGTGGGATTCCCGAGCGGCCAAAGGGAGCAGACTGTAAATCTGCCGTCACAGACTTCGAAGGTTCGAATCCTTCTCCCACCACCATCTCAACCTCTCGGTTGAGCGTCAGATAAAGGCTTATCTGATGGGTGAGTTCAACTCTCTCACCTTCGAATTCAGATTGCGCAGTAGCGTGATCACCGTCAGTCAGAAACTCTGACTGGCTCGAATAATAGAAGGTCTTCTTTTATTATTCATAAGCTACAGAAAGAACAGGTAGCCGAGTTCCAGGATGCGGGCATCGTATAATGGCTATTACCTCAGCCTTCCAAGCTGATGATGCGGGTTCGATTCCCGCTGCCCGCTCCAGATGTGCTGATATGGCTCAGTTGGTAGAGCGCACCCTTGGTAAGGGTGAGGTCCCCAGTTCGACTCTGGGTATCAGCACCACTTCCTTTATCTCTCTCCTGATTCTCTCTCTGTAAAACTAACATCAGGTTTTGCCTGGTTAATGTGACGATATCTTTGATATATCCGTGTCTTAGAGGGACAAGCGATGGCTAAAGAGCAATTTCAACGTAACAAACTGCACGTAAACGTGGGCACCATCGGTCACGTCGACCACGGTAAAACCACTCTGACTGCGGCAATCACCACCGTTCTGGCTAAAACCTACGGCGGCCAGGCGCGTGCATTCGATCAGATCGATAACGCGCCAGAAGAGAAGGCTCGTGGTATCACCATCAACACCTCTCACGTTGAATATGAAACCCCGACCCGTCACTACGCACACGTTGACTGCCCAGGCCACGCCGACTATGTGAAAAACATGATCACCGGTGCTGCGCAGATGGACGGCGCGATCCTGGTTGTTGCTGCGACTGATGGCCCAATGCCTCAGACCCGTGAGCACATCCTGCTGGGCCGTCAGGTTGGCGTTCCTTACATCATCGTGTTCCTGAACAAGTGCGACATGGTTGATGACGAAGAGCTGCTGGAACTGGTTGAGATGGAAGTGCGTGACCTGCTGTCTGCTTACGACTTCCCTGGCGACGATACCCCAATCGTACGCGGTTCTGCGCTGAAAGCGCTGGAAGGCGACGCTGAGTGGGAAGCGAAAATCGTTGAGCTGGCTACGCACCTGGATAACTACATCCCGGATCCAGTCCGTGCTATCGACCTGCCGTTCCTGCTGCCAATCGAAGACGTATTCTCAATCTCTGGCCGTGGTACCGTTGTTACCGGTCGTGTTGAGCGCGGCATCGTGAAAGTGGGCGACGAAGTAGAAATCGTTGGTATCAAAGCGACTGCCAAGTCTACCTGTACCGGTGTTGAAATGTTCCGCAAACTGCTGGACCAGGGTCAGGCAGGCGAGAACTGTGGTGTTCTGCTGCGCGGTATCAAGCGTGAAGAGATCCAGCGTGGTCAGGTTCTGGCTAAGCCAGGCACCATCAAGCCACACACCCAGTTCGAGTCAGAAGTTTACGTTCTGTCTAAAGACGAAGGCGGCCGTCATACTCCGTTCTTCAAAGGCTACCGTCCACAGTTCTACTTCCGTACCACTGACGTAACCGGTTCAGTAGAGCTGCCAGAAGGCGTTGAGATGGTAATGCCAGGCGACAACATCAAAATGGTTGTTACCCTGATCCATCCAATCGCAATGGACGAAGGTCTGCGCTTCGCAATCCGCGAAGGCGGCCGTACCGTTGGCGCGGGCGTTGTTGCTAAAGTTATCGCGTAATAGCGATAATATTTGACGCAATGCACACGGAAAGGGCATCATTTGATGCCCTTTTTGTACGCTGTTAACCAGAACCTGGCTCATCAGTGATTTTCGATCATAATCATTGCTGAGACAGGCTCTGTATTACGGCGCTGGATACCGAGTTATGCCCAAAAGCGCATTCGGTTTGGATGCCTCGCTCTGCGGGGCAGAATAGTTTCTGAATTATTGTGGCAGGTTGGTTTATGAGTGCGAATACCGAAGCTCAAGGGAGCGGGCGCGGCCTGGAAGCGGTAAAGTGGGTAGTTGTGATCGCATTGCTGCTGGTAGCAATCGTCGGTAACTACCTGTATCGCGATGTGACACTGCCTTTACGCGCGCTGGCTGTCGTGGTGTTGATCGCTGCGGCGGGCGGCATTGCGTTGCTGACCACCAAAGGCAAAGCAACCGTGGCTTTTGCACGTGAAGCAAGAACCGAAATGCGTAAGGTCATCTGGCCAACTCGCCAGGAAACATTGCACACCACGTTAATCGTTGCCGCGGTCACTGCCGTGATGTCACTGATTTTGTGGGGGCTGGATGGTATTCTGGTCCGTCTGGTATCGTTTATCACTGGCCTGAGGTTCTGAGATGTCTGAAGCTCCAAAAAAACGCTGGTACGTCGTTCAGGCGTTTTCCGGTTTTGAAGCCCGCGTAGCCAAGTCGCTGCAAGAGCATATCAAACTGCACAACATGGAAGAACTGTTTGGCGAAGTCATGGTGCCGACTGAAGAAGTCGTGGAAATCCGTGGCGGCCAGCGTCGCAAAAGCGAACGCAAATTCTTCCCTGGTTACGTACTGGTCCAGATGGTGATGAATGACGCCAGCTGGCACTTAGTGCGCAGTGTACCGCGTGTAATGGGCTTCATTGGTGGTACCTCTGACCGTCCGGCACCGATCAGTGACAAAGAAGTGGATGCGATCATGAACCGCCTGCAGCAGGTGGGTGATAAGCCGCGTCCGAAAACGCTGTTCGAGCCAGGCGAGATGGTGCGTGTCAACGACGGCCCGTTTGCCGACTTCAACGGTGTGGTCGAAGAAGTGGATTACGAGAAGAGCCGCCTGAAGGTTTCTGTTTCTATCTTCGGCCGTGCAACGCCGGTTGAACTCGACTTTGCTCAGGTGGAGAAAGGCTAAGCCTTTTGTTCACTTTTTAGCTCTTGCGGAAGGCGCGAAATTTACCTATAATTTCGCGCCTTTTGTTTTTATGCGCTGGCAACAGCGTGTAAATCGTTATCACGGGGAGCCTGTTCGCCAGGCGCTATACCCAATAGAGGAAATATCATGGCCAAGAAAGTACAAGCCTACGTCAAGCTGCAGGTTGCAGCTGGTATGGCTAACCCGAGCCCACCAGTTGGTCCGGCTCTGGGTCAGCAGGGTGTTAACATCATGGAATTCTGTAAAGCGTTCAACGCCAAAACAGAATCACTGGAAAAGGGTCTGCCGACTCCAGTAGTTATCACCGTATACAGCGACCGTTCTTTCACCTTCGTTACCAAAACGCCTCCGGCTGCCGTTCTGCTGAAAAAAGCAGCAGGCATCAAGTCTGGTTCTGGTAAGCCGAACAAAGATAAAGTCGGTAAAGTAACTCGTGCTCAGGTACGTGAAATCGCAGAAACCAAAGCTGCGGACATGACTGGTGCTGACGTAGAAGCGATGACTCGCTCTATCGAAGGTACTGCTCGTTCCATGGGCCTGGTAGTGGAGGACTAAGAAATGGCTAAGCTGACCAAGCGCATGCGCGTGATCCGTGACAAAGTTGATGCGACTAAACAGTATGACATCAACGAAGCTGTTGCTCTGCTGAAAGAACTGGCTACTGCTAAATTCGTAGAGAGCGTGGACGTTGCTGTTAACCTCGGCATCGATGCACGTAAATCTGACCAGAACGTGCGCGGCGCGACCGTTCTGCCACACGGTACTGGTCGTTCAGTACGTGTTGCCGTCTTTACCCAGGGCGCAAACGCTGAAGCTGCTAAAGCAGCTGGCGCTGAGCTGGTAGGTATGGAAGACCTGGCTGATCAGATCAAGAAAGGCGAAATGAACTTTGACGTTGTTATTGCTTCTCCGGATGCAATGCGCGTTGTTGGCCAGCTGGGCCAGGTTCTGGGCCCACGTGGTCTGATGCCAAACCCGAAAGTTGGTACCGTAACTCCTAACGTTGCTGAAGCTGTGAAAAACGCTAAAGCGGGTCAGGTTCGTTACCGTAACGACAAAAACGGCATCATCCACACCACCATCGGTAAAGTGGACTTCGATGCTGACAAACTGAAAGAAAACCTGGAATCTCTGCTGGTTGCGCTGAAAAAAGCTAAACCTGCTCAGGCGAAAGGCGTGTACATCAAGAAAGTCAGCATCTCTACCACCATGGGCGCCGGCGTTGCCGTTGACCAGGCTGGTCTGAACGCAGCAGCAAACTAATTGCTGCTTGTAACGGGCGAAAAATTCATCTAGAATCTTACGCCCGTTGTTCTGGTTGATCCGTCAATTCAGAACCCAAATTCATAGTCGCGGAGTGCACAGGTCTAAACACCTTGTCATTCAGCGACTAAGGTTGGAGCCAGGCCTGATCCTGGCCTCCGTCCAAGACCGCAGGAGCAGAACCTCTTCGGAAGTGATGCTTAATATCCTGCGTAGACGGTGACAGAACCAAAAAGAATTTTTTCTTCACTGGATTCTGCTCACCGTGTAACGCGCTTACGGCCTTCGGGTGTGTAAGTGAAGTGAGTTCCGGGAAATTTTCCCGGTCAAATCCAGGAGCAAAGCTAATGGCATTAAATCTTCAAGGCAAACAAGCAATTGTTGCTGAAGTTAGCGAAGTAGCCAAAGGCGCGCTTTCAGCGGTTGTTGCGGATTCCCGTGGCGTTACCGTTGATAAAATGACTGAACTGCGTAAAGCAGGTCGTGAAGCTGGCGTCTACATGCGTGTTGTTCGTAACACCCTGCTGCGCCGCGTCGTTGAAGGTACTCCATTCGAGTGCCTGAAAGACACGTTTGTTGGTCCGACCCTGATTGCATACTCTATGGAACACCCGGGCGCTGCTGCTCGTCTGTTCAAAGAGTTCGCGAAAGCGAATGCAAACTTTGAGGTCAAAGCTGCAGCCTTTGAAGGTGAGCTGATCCCGGCGGCACAAATTGACCGTCTGGCAACGCTGCCGACTTACGAAGAAGCACTGGCACGTCTGATGTCGACCATGAAAGAAGCTGCTGCTGGCAAGCTGGTCCGCACTCTGGCTGCTGTTCGCGACGCGAAAGAAGCGGCTTAAGGCCAGATTCTTTTTCTTCGTACTTGCTAACGTATAAACTTTTACTGATTCTTAGGAACAATTGTCATGTCTATCACTAAAGATCAAATCCTGGAAGCCGTTGCAGCTATGTCCGTAATGGAAGTAGTTGAGCTGGTTTCTGCTATGGAAGAAAAATTCGGCGTTTCTGCTGCTGCTGCTGTCGCTGTTGCTGCTGGCCCGGCTGAAGCTGTTGAAGAGAAAACTGAATTCGACGTTATCCTGAAAGCTGCTGGCGCGAACAAAGTTGCTGTAATCAAAGCCGTTCGTGGCGCAACTGGTCTGGGCCTGAAAGAAGCTAAAGACCTGGTTGAAGCTGCTCCAGCTGCAATCAAAGAAGGCATCAGCAAAGACGACGCAGCTGCACTTGAAGCTGCTCTGAAAGAAGCTGGCGCTGAAGTTGAAGTTAAGTAAGACAACCCTCGGGTTGCAGTCTGCGTAAACAGACTGATGGCTGGTGACTTTTTGGTCACCAGCCTTTTTGCGCTACAGGGGAACGATGGCGTTTCGCACTGTTTGTCCATTGTTCCTCTTCAATATCTTTTTCTATCGACGACTTAATATACCGCTTTCCTGTGAGGGTTCCCTGCCTGCGCAACGGCGATGAAATGATTTAAGAGTGATAGAAAGATGTATTGCATGGGGTGCCGCGCATCGCATGAAAAACAAAATAGTGTTGCATGAACTGTCCCTTCAGGACGGACAGCGTGGGTCGACTTGTCAGCTAGCTGAGGAACCCTATGGTTTACTCCTATACCGAGAAAAAACGTATTCGTAAGGATTTTGGTAAACGTCCACAAGTACTGGATGTGCCTTATCTCCTTTCTATCCAGCTTGACTCGTTCCAGAAGTTTATCGAGCAAGATCCAGAAGGCCAGTACGGTCTGGAAGCAGCCTTCCGTTCCGTGTTCCCAATCGCGAGCTACAGCGGCAACTCTGAGTTGCAGTATGTCAGCTACCGTCTGGGTGAGCCGGTGTTTGACGTGACAGAATGTCAGATCCGTGGCGTGACGTACTCCGCACCGCTGCGCGTTAAACTGCGTCTGGTGATCTACGAGCGCGAAGCGCCGGAAGGCACCGTCAAAGACATCAAAGAACAAGAAGTGTACATGGGCGAAATTCCGCTCATGACCGACAACGGTACCTTTGTCATCAATGGTACTGAGCGTGTTATCGTTTCTCAGCTGCATCGTAGTCCTGGCGTATTCTTTGACAGCGATAAGGGTAAAACGCACTCTTCCGGTAAAGTGCTGTATAACGCACGTATTATCCCTTACCGCGGTTCATGGCTCGACTTCGAGTTTGACCCGAAAGACAACCTGTTCGTCCGTATTGACCGTCGTCGTAAGCTGCCGGCCAGTATCATCCTGCGCGCGCTGGATTACACCACTGAGCAGATTCTCGATCTGTTCTTCGAAAAAGTGGTGTTTGAAATCCGCGACAACAAGCTGCAGATGGAACTGGTGCCTGAGCGCCTGCGTGGTGAAACCGCCTCCTTCGATATCGAAGCCAACGGCACGGTCTACGTTGAGAAAGGTCGTCGCATTACTGCGCGCCACATCCGTCAGCTGGAAAAAGACAACATTCAGCACATCGAAGTGCCGGTCGAGTACATCGCGGGCAAAGTGGTCGCGAAAGATTACATCGATCTGAACACCGGTGAACTGATTGTGCCAGCGAACATGGAGCTGTCACTGGATCTGCTGGCGAAACTGAGCCAGTCCGGTCACAAGCGCATCGAAACCCTGTTCACCAACGATCTGGATCACGGCCCGTACATTTCTGAGACGCTGCGCGTTGACCCAACCAACGATCGCCTGAGCGCGCTGGTTGAGATCTACCGCATGATGCGTCCTGGCGAGCCGCCAACGCGTGAAGCCGCAGAAAACCTGTTCGAGAACCTGTTCTTCTCCGAAGATCGTTACGATCTGTCGGCCGTTGGCCGCATGAAGTTCAACCGTTCTCTGCTACGTGACGAGATCGAAGGTTCCGGTATCCTGAGCAAAGACGACATCATTGAAGTGATGAAGAAGCTCATCGGTATCCGTAACGGTATTGGCGAAGTGGATGATATCGACCACCTCGGCAACCGTCGTATCCGTTCCGTCGGCGAAATGGCGGAAAACCAGTTCCGCGTTGGCCTGGTGCGTGTAGAGCGCGCTGTGAAAGAGCGTCTGTCTCTGGGCGACCTCGACACGCTGATGCCACAGGACATGATCAACGCCAAGCCAATTTCGGCCGCGGTGAAAGAGTTCTTTGGTTCCAGCCAGCTGTCCCAGTTTATGGACCAGAACAACCCGCTGTCTGAGATTACGCACAAACGTCGTATCTCTGCTCTGGGCCCAGGCGGTCTGACCCGTGAACGCGCCGGCTTCGAAGTGCGTGACGTACACCCGACTCACTACGGTCGCGTATGTCCAATCGAAACCCCGGAAGGTCCGAACATCGGTCTGATCAACTCACTCTCTGTTTACGCGCAGACTAACGAATACGGCTTCCTCGAAACGCCGTACCGCCGCGTGGTTGACGGTAAAGTGAGTGATGAAATTCATTACCTCTCTGCTATCGAAGAGGGTAACTACGTTATCGCTCAGGCGAACACCAACCTCGCCGATGATGGCAGCTTTGTTGACGATCTCGTCACCTGCCGTAGCAAAGGTGAATCGAGCCTGTTCAGCCGCGATCAGGTTGACTACATGGACGTTTCCACCCAGCAGGTGGTTTCTGTCGGTGCGTCACTGATCCCGTTCCTGGAGCACGATGATGCTAACCGCGCCCTGATGGGTGCGAACATGCAACGTCAGGCTGTACCTACCCTGCGTGCTGACAAGCCGCTGGTTGGTACCGGTATGGAACGTGCTGTTGCGGTCGACTCCGGTGTAACTGCCGTCGCGAAACGTGGTGGTACCGTGCAGTACGTCGATGCGTCACGTATCGTTATCAAAGTTAACGAAGACGAGATGTATCCGGGCGAAGCAGGTATCGACATCTACAACCTGACCAAGTACACCCGTTCTAACCAGAACACCTGCATCAACCAGATGCCGTGTGTTTCTCTGGGTGAACCTATCGAGCGTGGCGACGTGCTGGCTGACGGCCCGTCTACCGACCTCGGTGAGCTGGCGCTGGGTCAGAACATGCGCGTGGCGTTCATGCCATGGAACGGTTACAACTTCGAAGACTCCATCCTCGTTTCTGAGCGTGTCGTACAGGAAGACCGTTTCACCACCATCCATATTCAGGAACTGGCTTGCGTGTCGCGTGACACCAAACTGGGGCCGGAAGAGATCACCGCTGACATCCCGAACGTGGGTGAAGCTGCGCTCTCCAAACTGGATGAATCCGGCATCGTGTATATCGGTGCGGAAGTGACCGGTGGCGACATTCTGGTAGGCAAGGTCACGCCGAAAGGTGAAACCCAGCTGACGCCAGAAGAGAAACTGCTGCGTGCAATCTTCGGTGAAAAAGCCTCTGACGTGAAAGACTCGTCACTGCGCGTGCCAAACGGCGTTTCCGGTACGGTTATCGACGTACAGGTCTTCACCCGCGATGGCGTGGAAAAAGACAAGCGCGCGCTGGAAATCGAAGAGATGCAGCTGAAGCAGGCGAAAAAAGACCTGTCTGAAGAACTGCAGATTCTCGAAGCGGGCCTGTTCAGCCGTATCCAGGCCGTCCTGATTTCAGGTGGCGTGGAAGCGGAGAAACTGGACAAGCTGCCACGTGAGCGCTGGCTGGAACTCGGTCTGACCGACGAAGAGAAGCAGAACGCGCTGGAGCAGCTGGCTGAGCAGTATGACGAGCTGAAGCACGAGTTTGAGAAGAAACTCGAAGCGAAGCGTCGCAAGATCACTCAGGGCGACGATCTGGCACCGGGCGTGCTGAAAATCGTCAAGGTGTATCTGGCCGTTAAGCGTCAGATTCAGCCTGGTGACAAAATGGCGGGTCGTCACGGTAACAAAGGTGTTATCTCGAAGATCAACCCAATCGAAGACATGCCATACGATGAGAACGGTACGCCGGTCGACATCGTACTGAACCCGCTGGGCGTACCATCGCGTATGAACATCGGTCAGATTCTGGAAACCCACCTGGGTATGGCGGCGAAAGGCATTGGTGAGAAGATCAATGCGATGCTGAAGAAGCAGGAAGAAGTCGCCAAACTGCGTGAGTTCATCCAGCGTGCTTACGATCTGGGCACCGATGTGCGTCAGAAAGTTGACCTGAACACCTTCTCGGACGACGAAGTGCTGCGTCTGGCAGAGAACCTGAAAAAAGGTATGCCAATCGCGACGCCAGTGTTCGACGGTGCGAAAGAGAGCGAAATCAAAGAGCTGCTGCAGCTCGGCGGTCTGCCTTCTTCCGGTCAGATCACCCTGTTCGACGGCCGTACCGGTGAGCAGTTTGAGCGTCAGGTAACCGTAGGTTACATGTACATGCTGAAACTGAACCACCTGGTCGACGACAAGATGCACGCCCGTTCTACCGGCTCTTACAGCCTGGTTACGCAGCAGCCGCTGGGTGGTAAGGCGCAGTTCGGTGGTCAGCGCTTCGGTGAGATGGAAGTGTGGGCACTGGAAGCATACGGTGCCGCGTATACCCTGCAGGAAATGCTTACCGTTAAGTCTGATGACGTCAACGGCCGTACCAAGATGTATAAAAACATCGTTGACGGCAACCATCAGATGGAACCGGGCATGCCGGAATCCTTCAACGTACTGTTGAAAGAGATTCGCTCGCTGGGTATCAACATCGAGCTGGAAGACGAGTAAGCACTCGCAAGTACTGGTTATGGGACGCGCCTGGCGCGTCCCTGAGAGTTCCACTCCGACGGGAGCTAATCCGTGAAAGACTTACTTAAGTTTCTGAAAGCGCAAACTAAAACCGAAGAGTTTGATGCGATCAAAATTGCGCTGGCCTCGCCAGACATGATCCGTTCCTGGTCTTTCGGTGAAGTTAAAAAGCCGGAAACCATTAACTACCGTACCTTCAAGCCGGAGCGTGACGGTCTTTTCTGTGCCCGTATTTTCGGACCGGTAAAAGATTACGAATGCCTGTGCGGTAAGTACAAGCGTCTGAAACACCGTGGCGTGATCTGTGAGAAGTGTGGCGTAGAAGTCACGCAGACCAAAGTGCGTCGTGAGCGTATGGGCCACATCGAACTGGCTTCGCCGACCGCGCACATCTGGTTCCTGAAATCACTGCCATCCCGCATCGGTTT
Organism: Pantoea sp. Cy-640; assembly: GCF_011752635.1. Taxonomy (NCBI): domain Bacteria; kingdom Pseudomonadati; phylum Pseudomonadota; class Gammaproteobacteria; order Enterobacterales; family Erwiniaceae; genus Pantoea; species Pantoea sp. Cy-640. The sequence goes on from NZ_VWXB01000015.1 coordinate 13,935, forward strand.
GCTGCTGGATATGCCGCTGCGTGACATCGAGCGCGTACTGTACTTCGAATCTTATGTTGTGGTCGAAGGCGGCATGACCAATCTGGAAAAACGTCAGATTCTGACCGAAGAGCAGTACCTTGACGCGCTGGAAGAGTTCGGTGACGAATTCGACGCGAAGATGGGTGCGGAAGCTATCCAGGCGCTGCTGAAAAATATGGATCTGGAGCAGGAGTGCGAGCAGCTGCGTGAAGAGCTGAACGAAACCAACTCTGAGACCAAACGTAAAAAGCTGACCAAGCGTATCAAGCTGCTGGAAGCGTTCGTGCAGTCTGGCAACAAGCCAGAGTGGATGATCCTGACCGTTCTGCCGGTACTGCCGCCAGATCTGCGTCCGCTGGTACCGCTGGACGGCGGTCGTTTCGCTACGTCGGATCTGAACGATCTGTATCGTCGCGTGATCAACCGTAACAACCGTCTGAAGCGTCTGCTGGATCTGGCTGCGCCAGATATCATCGTACGTAACGAAAAACGTATGCTGCAGGAAGCGGTCGATGCCCTGCTGGATAACGGCCGTCGCGGTCGTGCCATCACCGGCTCTAACAAACGTCCTCTGAAATCTTTGGCCGACATGATCAAAGGTAAGCAGGGTCGTTTCCGTCAGAACCTGCTGGGTAAACGTGTTGACTACTCCGGTCGTTCGGTTATCACCGTAGGTCCATACCTGCGTCTGCATCAGTGCGGTCTGCCGAAGAAAATGGCACTGGAGCTGTTCAAACCGTTCATCTACGGCAAGCTGGAACTGCGTGGCCTCGCGACCACCATTAAAGCGGCCAAGAAAATGGTTGAGCGCGAAGAAGCGGTGGTCTGGGATATCCTGGATGAAGTGATTCGCGAACACCCGGTACTGCTGAACCGTGCACCAACCCTGCACCGTCTGGGTATCCAGGCGTTTGAACCGGTTCTGATCGAAGGTAAAGCGATCCAGCTGCACCCGCTAGTGTGTGCGGCGTATAACGCCGACTTCGATGGTGACCAGATGGCTGTTCACGTACCGCTGACGCTGGAAGCCCAGCTGGAAGCGCGTGCGCTGATGATGTCTACCAACAACATTCTGTCTCCAGCGAACGGCGAGCCAATCATCGTTCCTTCACAGGACGTTGTTCTGGGTCTGTACTACATGACCCGTGACAAAGTGAACGCCAAAGGCGAAGGCATGGTGCTGACCGGCCCGAAAGAAGCTGAGCGTGTTTACCGCGCTGGCCAGGCCGAGCTGCATGCACGCGTTAAAGTGCGTATCACTGAATACAGCAAAAATGAGCAGGAAGAGCTCGTTGCGAAAACCAGCCTGATCGACACCACCATTGGTCGTGCGATCCTGTGGATGATCGTACCGAAAGGTCTGCCTTACTCCATCGTCAACCAGGCGCTGGGTAAGAAAGCGATTTCTAAGATGCTGAACACCTGTTACCGCATCCTGGGCCTGAAGCCGACCGTTATCTTTGCTGACCAGACCATGTACACCGGCTTTGCCTATGCAGCCCGTTCAGGTGCCTCAGTAGGTATCGACGACATGGTGATTCCTGCCAAGAAAGCAGAAATCATTGCAGAAGCTGAAGCGGAAGTGGCCGAGATTCAGGAGCAGTTCCAGTCTGGTCTGGTTACCGCGGGCGAACGTTACAACAAAGTCATCGATATCTGGGCTGCGGCTAACGAACGCGTATCCAAAGCGATGATGGATAACCTGCAGACCGAAACCGTGATCAACCGTCACGGCGAAGAAGAGCAGCAGGTTTCGTTCAACAGCATCTACATGATGGCCGACTCCGGTGCGCGTGGTTCTGCGGCACAGATTCGTCAGCTGGCAGGTATGCGTGGTCTGATGGCGAAGCCAGATGGCTCCATCATCGAGACGCCAATCACCGCGAACTTCCGTGAAGGTCTGAACGTACTCCAGTACTTCATCTCGACCCACGGTGCGCGTAAAGGTCTGGCCGATACCGCACTGAAAACGGCGAACTCCGGTTACCTGACCCGTCGTCTGGTTGACGTGGCGCAGGACCTGGTGGTCACCGAAGACGACTGTGGCACATTCGAAGGCATCATGATGACCCCGGTCATCGAAGGTGGCGACGTTAAAGAGCCGCTGCGTGAGCGTGTACTGGGTCGTGTGACGGCAGAAGACGTGCTGAAGCCGGGCACTGCGGACATCCTGATCCCGCGTAACACCCTGATCGATGAGCACTGGTGTGACGTGGTTGAACTGAACTCCGTGGACGCGATTAAAGTGCGTTCCGTGGTGAGCTGTGAAACCGACTTCGGTGTGTGTGCACACTGCTACGGTCGCGATCTGGCACGTGGTCACATCATCAACAAAGGTGAGGCCATCGGCGTTATCGCAGCACAGTCCATCGGTGAGCCGGGTACCCAGCTGACCATGCGTACCTTCCACATCGGTGGTGCGGCATCGCGTGCGGCAGCTGAATCCAGCATTCAGGTGAAGAACAAAGGTACTATCAAGCTGACCAACGCCAAGTCAGTAACCAACTCCTCCGGGAAGCTGGTTATCGTCTCGCGTAACGTTGAGCTGAAGATGATCGACGAGTTCGGTCGTACCAAAGAGAGCTATAAAGTGCCTTACGGTGCGGTCATGGCGAAAGGTGATGGCGAGCAGGTTGCCGCGGGCGAAACCGTTGCAAACTGGGATCCACACACCATGCCGGTTATCACCGAAGTGGGCGGTTTCATCCGCTTCACTGACATGATCGACGGTCAGACCATTACCCGTCAGACTGACGACCTCACCGGTCTGTCATCGCTGGTGGTACTGGATTCTGCAGAGCGTACTGCGGGTGGTAAAGACCTGCGTCCGGCACTGAAAATCGTTGATGCCAACGGCAACGACGTACTGATCCCGGGCACCGACATGCCGGCACAGTACTTCCTGCCAGGTAAAGCGATTGTGCAGCTGGAAGATGGCGTGAAGATCAGCTCGGGTGATACCCTGGCGCGTGTTCCGCAGGAATCTGGCGGTACCAAGGACATCACCGGTGGTCTGCCACGCGTTGCCGACCTGTTCGAAGCGCGTCGTCCGAAAGAGCCAGCTATCCTGGCGGAGATCAGCGGTATCATCTCCTTCGGTAAAGAGACCAAAGGCAAGCGTCGTCTGGTGATCACCCCGGTTGACGGTAGCGATCCGTATGAAGAGATGATTCCGAAATGGCGTCAGCTCAACGTATTCGAAGGTGAACGTGTAGAACGTGGTGACGTCGTATCCGACGGCCCAGAGTCTCCGCACGACATCCTGCGTCTGCGTGGCGTCCATGCTGTGACCCGTTACATCACTAACGAAGTGCAGGAAGTTTACCGCCTGCAGGGCGTTAAGATTAACGATAAGCACATCGAAGTCATCGTGCGTCAGATGCTGCGTAAAGCAACCATCATGAACGCGGGTAGCTCGGAGTTCCTGGAAGGCGAGCAGGCGGAAGTCTCTCGTATCAAGATCTCCAACCGCGATCTGGAAGCGAACGGCAAAATCGGCGCGACGTACATGCGTGACCTGCTGGGTATCACCAAAGCCTCGCTGGCAACCGAATCGTTCATCTCTGCGGCATCGTTCCAGGAGACCACCCGTGTCCTGACCGAAGCAGCGGTAGCAGGCAAGCGCGACGAACTGCGCGGCCTGAAAGAGAACGTTATCGTGGGTCGTCTGATCCCGGCCGGTACCGGTTATGCTTACCACCAGGATCGTATGCGTCGCCGTCAGGCGGGTGAAGCACCGGTTGCACCGCAGGTGACTGCGGATGAAGCCTCTGCCAGCCTGGCTGAGCTGCTGAACGCCGGTCTGGGCGGTAGCGACGACGAATAATCGTCTGCTCTGCTGACCATGAAAAAACCCTGCCTCGGCAGGGTTTTTTTTCGTCTGAAATCCGCGTTATTTCTGATTGATATCCTGACGCGTCAGCCCGATATCACGCAGCTGCGCATCACTCAGGTGCGAAAGAATCTCCCGCGTTTCCCGTCTGGCCTGCCAGCGTTTGATTGCGCGCACGCCGCCACGAAAGATATCGAGTAAGGTCACGCTGAACGGTTTTGCCGCCCGGTTCTGATCGAATTCCATAATCCCAGCCCTCAGTATGATGTCTGAGCAACATTTTCCCTCTGAAGGTGAATGCAATACAGATTCAAAAATCACTTATCTTTAACATACAGATTGCGCCCGTACCGATCTGAATGGTAGAAATAGGCATCATCTGTACTGATTTTTGATCACCGTTAACGCAGCGAGGCACACAATGACGCGCTATCAACATCTGGCTTGTCTGCTTTCAGACCGTATTGAGCAGGGGCTGTATCGCAGCGGCGAACGCTTGCCCTCGGTGCGTACGCTCAGCATTGAGCACGGCGTCAGCATCAGTACCGTGCAGCAGGCTTATCATCTGCTGGAAGAGAAGCAGCTTATCGTGCCGCAGCCGCGTTCCGGCTATTTTGTCGCTACCCGTAAAGCCACGCCGCCGGTGCCGGCGATGACCCGACCCGTACAGCGTCCGGTTGAGATCACCCAGTGGGAATCGGTGCTGGAGCTGCTGAGCAGCCGCATTAATGGCGACGTGCTGCAGCTGGGCAGCGGCATGCCGGACCTGACCCAGCCGACGCTCAAGCCGCTGTGGAAAATCATGGGTCGCATGGCGCAGAAGCAGGACATTGATCAGCTCAACTATGACAGCCTGCTCGGCGTGGCAGCGCTGCGTGAGCAGATTGCGCGGCTGACGATTGACAGCGGCTGTCAGCTGACGGCGGAAGAAATTGTCATCACCACCGGTTGCCATGAAGCGCTGTCGGTGTCGATTCGCGCCGTGTGCGAGCCAGGCGATATCATTGCCGTTGAGTCGCCGGCGTTTCATGGCACCATGCAGACACTGCGCGGTCTGGGCATTCGCGCCATTGAAATCCCTACCGATGCGGTCAGCGGGATCAGCCTTGAGGCGCTGGAGCTGGCGTTTGAGCAGTGGCCAATCAAAGCGGTAGTGGTGGTACCCAACTGCAATAATCCGCTCGGATTTATCATGCCGGAAACGCGTAAGCGCGCGCTGCTGACGCTGGCGCAGCGCTTTGACGCGGCGATCATTGAAGATGATGTTTACGGCGAGCTGGCGTGGGAGTATCCGCGTCCGATCACCATCAAATCGCTGGATATGGATGGCCGCGTGCTGCTGTGCAGTTCGTTTTCCAAAACCCTGGCGCCCGGCTTGCGCGTGGGCTGGGTCGCGCCGGGACGCTATCGCGATCGCGTACTGCACATGAAATATATTGGCACCGGTTCGACGGCAACGCAGCCGCAGTATGCGGTCGCGGAGTTTATTCGTCAGGGCCATTACCTGCCGCATTTGCGCCGCATGCGTCAGGTGTATCAGCGTAACTATGAGACGTTTAGTTGCTGGGTGCGCCACTATTTTCCCTGCGGCATTTGCGTCTCGCGGCCGCAGGGCAGTTTCCTGATGTGGATTGAGCTGCCGGAAGCCTTCGATGCGGTGCGGCTGAATGCGGAGCTGCGGGAGCTGAAAATCCAGGTGGCGGTCGGTTCGCTGTTTTCGGCGGCGGGTAAATATCGCAACTGTCTGCGCCTCAATTATGGTCTGCCAATGAATGAGCAAACCGAGCAGGCGATTGCCAGCCTCGGCGCAGCCGTGGAGCGTGCCATGCAGGCCTGCAGTGCGGAAACGCGCCATACTACCTCCCTGACAGAATAACGGTGGAAAGGCAGGGCCGGACAGAGAGTCGGGGAAGCCAGCCCTGGCCCGCTGCAAGCGACAGCGGGCAGGCTCACTTTAGCGATTGTCCCCGGACGCGCCAGCCCTGACTGCTGCCGTTTGCGCGCCGTATTCGCGGATTTTTACCGCCGTTGCAGTCAGTTACAACGCTTTTGCGACATGCTCTGGGGATTCTACCAGCGCCAGCAGCTGGCGGGTGGCCGCCTGCCAGTCTTCCGCCTGGGTAATCGCGCTGACCACGGCAATACTGCCGACGCCAGTCGCCAGCACCTCCGGCACGCGTGCCAGCGAAATGCCGCCAATCGCCACGGTGGGAATATGCTGCAGCCGCGCCAGATGGCGCTTCAGCTCGGCTATGCCCTGTGGCGCAGAGGGCATCTCTTTGGTTTGTGTCGGAAAGATGTGGCCGAGCGCAATATAGGACGGACGCAGCGCCAGCGCGCGATCCAGCTCGGCGTCATCGTGTGTCGACAGACCCAGGCGTAAGCCGGCGTGGCGGATAGCGTCCAGGTCGGCCACATCCAGATCCTCCTGACCGAGATGCACACCATAGGCGTTGTACTTAATCGCTAAGCGCCAGTAATCGTTGATAAACAGCCGCGCGCCGTACTGTTTGCCCAGGGCGATGGCATCGCGTACTGCGGCTTCAATCTGGCGATCATCGCCATCTTTGATGCGCAGCTGGAGGGTGCGCACGCCGGCTGCCAGCAGGCGTTCAATCCACAACACGCTGTCGACAACCGGATAGAGCCCCAGTTTTGGCGCGGTGGCAGGGAAGGATTCAGTCATCATTTTTCCTCTTTCAGGGCATCGGCGGCGTGATACAGCTCGCCGCCACGGCTACGGAAGGCGTCGGACATTTGCGCCATCCCCAGCGCTATCGGCTGGGCTTCAGCCTGCTGGCGGGCGGCAAATTCGCGCACTTCCTGGGTGATTTTCATTGAACAGAATTTGGGGCCGCACATGGAACAGAAGTGGGCCACTTTGCCGGATTCCTGCGGCAGAGTTTCGTCGTGATAGGCCCGCGCGGTATGCGGGTCGAGCGCCAGATTAAACTGATCTTCCCAGCGGAACTCAAAGCGAGCTTTCGACATGGCGTTGTCGCGGATCTGCGCGCCGGGATGGCCTTTAGCCAGATCGGCAGCGTGCGCGGCGATCTTGTAGGTAATCAGCCCCTGCTTAACATCCTCTTTATTCGGCAGGCCAAGGTGCTCTTTCGGCGTGACGTAGCACAGCATCGCGCAGCCAAACCAGCCGATCATGGCGGCGCCAATCCCGGAGGTGAAATGATCGTAGCCCGGCGCGATATCGGTCGTCAGCGGGCCCAGCATATAAAACGGCGCTTCATGGCAGTGTTCCAGCTGCTCGGTCATATTGCGGCGGATCATCTGCATCGGCACGTGACCGGGGCCTTCAATCATGACCTGCACATCATATTGCCAGGCGATTTGCGTCAGCTCGCCTAAGGTACGCAGTTCGGCAAACTGGGCTTCGTCGTTGGCGTCCTGAATCGAGCCGGGACGTAAACCATCACCGAGCGACAGCGCGACATCATAGGCGGCGCAGATTTCACAGATTTCGCGGAAATGCTGGTAGAGGAAGTTTTCCTGATGATGTGACAGGCACCACTTCGCCATGATGGAGCCGCCGCGCGACACGATGCCGGTCAGCCGTTGTGCGGTCATCGGCACATAGCGCAGCAGCACGCCCGCGTGAATGGTAAAGTAATCAACGCCTTGCTCAGCCTGTTCCAGCAGGGTATCGCGGAAAATGTCCCAGTTAAGATCTTCTGCAATACCGTTGACCTTTTCCAGCGCCTGATAGATTGGCACCGTGCCGATCGGTACCGGACTGTTGCGCAAAATCCACTCGCGCGTTTCATGGATATAGCGGCCGGTCGACAGATCCATCACGGTATCTGCCCCCCAGCGCGTGGCCCACACCAGTTTTTCCACTTCCTCTTCAATCGACGAACTTACCGCCGAGTTGCCGATGTTGGCGTTGACCTTCACCAGAAAATTGCGGCCGATAATCATCGGCTCCGATTCCGGATGATTGATGTTGGCAGGAATGATGGCGCGGCCGCTGGCCACTTCAGCGCGCACGAATTCGGCGCTGATATTCTCTGGCAGCTGCGCACCAAAGCCGTGGCCGGCGTGCTGCTGCAACAGCGTTGCACTGCGGATACGCTCACGTCCCATGTTTTCGCGCAGCGCGATGAACTCCATCTCCGGCGTGATGATGCCCTGACGTGCATAGTGCAGCTGCGTGACGCGGCGACCCGCTTTGGCCCGGCGCGGCAGCGGCAGATGTTCAAAACGCAGATGATCCAGCCCGTCATCTGCCAGCCGCTGCTGACTGTAGCTTGAGCTGAGTGCGCTGATGGTTTCGCTGTCGTTGCGTTCGGCGATCCAGCCGGCGCGCAATTTTGCCAGACCCTGATGCACATTGATGGTCGCGTGGGGATCGCCATAGGCACCGGCAGTGTCATACACCGGCACCGGTTCATTTTCTGCGTATTGCGGATGATCTTTGCTGCCGCCGGTGTGCGTCGGGCTGAGCTGAATTTCGCGCATCGGGACGCGGATATCCGCGCGGCTGCCGCTGATCCAGATACGTTTTGAGTTAGGGAAGGCGGTTCCCTGGAGCGAATCGATAAATTTTTGCGCCTGCGCGCGTTGTTCACGACGTGAGGTTTTAGCATCAGACATAGCAAGTTTCCTGAAAACAAGGGGAAGCTGCTTGTCCGGAGTCCGGAAGGAGTAACAGAAACGGTGCGGGCGCCTGACTGCACCGTGCTGATCACATCTACTCTTGTTCCCTTCGCAGGTACTAACCTGATCAGGTTCCGCGGATCCCGAATTAACGGTCTCAGCCCCTAAGGGCACTCCGACAAGTTTACGTTTTACGCGATAAGCGACTTTACTGACTGCTGCACGCTGCGCTTATATCGCAAAGTTTGATTGTGGGTTGTCGTTAAAAAGACAATAAAAAAGCCCATTCAGCATAAAAGGGCTTTTCCTGAATAACAAGTCTTTTACAACTGCAGCGGTTCAGGCCGGACGAGCAATGGTGCTGTCATTGGCCACCGGCGGGCGCGCCAGCTGGTTATCCCAGGCGAGCTGAATCAGTTTGTCTTCCAGCGTAAAGCGTGACTCCAGCGCTTCGCCCACCTCTGACAGCGCCTGCTGGAAATCCACGCAGTTGTCGTCATTAATGGCCTGCTGCAGATGGCTGTCATACAGTTGCATCAGACGTTCAGTATTGCCTTCCAGCGCCGGATAGATCTGCGCCGCCGCAATCATCGGGCTGTCGCCGGACATCTCGCTGATGATGCGCTCGTAAACGCTGAAGTGGCCGGTAGAGAGATAGTCCACCAGACGATGGCAAAACGCATCCAGCGCCTGTTCATCCAGCGCGGTCAGCGCTTCTTTGTTCGGCTTCATGCCAATTAACTCGTAATAGGTGACGAGCAGCTGTCGACGGGCGCGCAACCATGAGTCGACTAATTCATTACCGCCACCTACACGCTCGGTCAGGTTATCTAACTGGGTAAGCATACGGGGCTCCAGGTGAGTTATAGTTGTTTATTACACACTTAACATCAGGATTTCAGCGTGCCATTTGACGCTAAGGACAACGATTAAGATGCAACGTGAGATCTCAAGCGTAGACGCTGGCTGGTGGATTGTCAGCTCCGCGCAGAAACTTTGGTTGCCGCAAGGCGAGTTGCCGCATGGCTTATCCGGCGAGTTTGGCCTGACCGGCAGCAGCGGCAGAGTGATTGGCGAGTGGCAGGGCGAAAACGTCTGGCTGGTATGCGAAGCGCGTCCGGACAATATGGCCTCGGTGCGCCAGCTGATTGACGAAGATGTCGGTCTGTTTCAGCTCGCCGGGCGCGGCGTGCAGCTGGCAGAGTTCTACCGTTCGCATCGCTGGTGCGGCTATTGCGGCCATGAAATGCAGCACAGCAAGCGCGAATTTGCCTGCCTGTGCAGCCACTGCCGCGAGCGCTACTATCCGCAAATCGCCCCCTGCATCATTGTGGCGATTCGTCGCGGTGAGGAGATCCTGCTGGCAAACCATGCGCGCCATCGCAACAGCATCTACACCGTGCTGGCCGGTTTTGTTGAAGTCGGCGAAACGCTGGAGCAGGCGGTGGCCCGCGAGGTGATGGAAGAGAGCAACGTGCGGGTAAAAAATGTGCGTTACGTAACTTCGCAGCCGTGGCCGTTCCCGCACTCGCTGATGATGGCGTTCATGGCGGAGTACGATGGCGGCGAGCTGCAGCACGATGGTAAAGAGCTGCTGGATGCTGGCTGGTATCGCTACGATGATCTGCCCCTGTTGCCGCCGCCGGGCACCGTGGCGCGCCGGCTGATTGAAGATACGGTTGCGCTGTGTCGCGCCAGCGCGGCGTGAAAATGCTACACTGCCGGCCTTAGCATGAGAGAGCCCATTATGAGTGAACTGAAGAACGATCGTTATCTGCGCGCCCTGTTACGCCAGCCGGTGGATATCACCCCGGTATGGATGATGCGACAAGCCGGGCGTTACCTGCCGGAATACAAAGCCACGCGCGCTGAGGCCGGTGATTTTATGTCGCTGTGTAAGAACGCGGAGCTGGCGTGCGAAGTCACCCTGCAGCCGCTGCGCCGCTATGCGCTGGATGCCGCGATCCTCTTCAGCGATATCCTGACCATTCCGGATGCGATGGGCCTGGGGCTCTACTTTGAGACCGGCGAAGGCCCGCGTTTCTCTCACCCCATCGCCTGCCGTGCCGATGTGGATAAACTGCCGGTGCCGGATCCGGAGCAGGAGCTGGGTTACGTGATGAATGCGGTGCGCACCATCCGTCACAACCTCAAAGGCGAAGTGCCGCTGATCGGTTTCTCCGGCAGCCCGTGGACGCTGGCAACCTACATGGTAGAAGGCGGCAGCAGCAAGGCTTTCACCAAAATCAAGAAGATGATGTACGCCGAGCCGCAGACGCTGCACGCGCTGCTGGATAAGCTGGCAGAGAGCGTGATCCTTTACCTCAACGCGCAGATTAAAGCGGGTGCGCAGTCGGTGATGGTGTTTGATACCTGGGGCGGCGTGCTGACCGGGCGCGACTATCGCGAGTTCTCGCTCTATTACATGCACAAAATCGTCGACAGCGTGCTGCATGAGAACGAAGGACGACGCGTGCCCATCACCCTGTTTACCAAGGGCGGCGGCCAGTGGCTGGAAGAGATGGCGGCCACCGGCTGTGATGCGCTGGGCCTTGACTGGACCACCGATATTGGCGAAGCGCGGCGCCGCGTGGGCGATAAAGTCGCGCTGCAGGGCAACATGGATCCGTCTATGCTGTATGCACCCCCTGCACGAATTGAGCAGGAAGTGGCGGGGATTCTGGAAGGCTTTGGTGCAGGCGAAGGCCACGTCTTCAACCTCGGTCACGGGATTCATCAGGATGTTCCGCCAGAGCACGCTGGCGCGTTTGTGGAGGCGGTGCATCGGTTATCACGACCATATCATCAGGGATAAGCATGGATTTAGCCGCACTACGACAGCAACAGGTACAGCTCGCCGCCAGCGTGGTGCGGCAGGATGATTTTGACGTACTGCCGCCGCGCTTTATTGGCGGCGCCGATGTTGGTTTTGAACAGGGCGGCGAGGTAACGCGCGCCGCCCTGGTGATCCTCGAATACCCTTCATTAACGCTGGTGGAGCATCGCATCGCGCGTGTCGCGACCACCATGCCTTACATCCCCGGTTTTCTCTCGTTTCGCGAAATTCCAGCCCTGCAGGCGGCGTGGCAGCAATTGTCGCAGCGGCCCGATCTGCTGTTCGTCGATGGCCATGGCATCTCTCATCCGCGCCGGCTGGGCGTTGCCGCGCATTTCGGCTCGCTGCTGGATGTGCCGACCATCGGCGTAGCGAAAAAGCGCCTGTGCGGCCGTTTCGCTGAGCTGGATGCGGCACCGGGCAGTCGTCAGCCGCTGATGGATAAAGGCGAGCAGATTGCCTGGGTGTGGCGCAGCAAGACGCGCTGCAACCCGCTGTTTGTCTCAACCGGCCACCGCGTCAGCCTCGACAGCGCCCTGTACTGGGTTGAAGCCTGCATGGCCGGCTACCGCTTGCCGGAGCCAACGCGCTGGGCTGATGCCGTGGCATCTGGCCGTCCCGCTTTTGTGAAGTGGCAAAATGCGCGCTAACGCTGTTTGTGCGCGGCTTTTGCGGTACACTGCCGCCAGCTAATCTACCGAGAGTAAGTTTGATGTTACAGAACCCCGTCCATTTGCGTCTGGCGAAGCTGGAAAGCTGGCAGCACATGACCTTTATGGCCTGTCTGTGCGAGCGGATGTTCCCCAATTACTGGGCCTTCTGTCAGCAGACCGAGTTTGCCGATCCGCAGCTCTATCGCCGCATTCTCGACCTGGTGTGGGAAAGCCTGACGGTGAAGGATGCCAAAATCAATTTCGACAGCCAGCTGGAGAAACTGGAAGCGGCGATCCCAAACGGTGACGACTTTGACGTTTACGGCGTGCACCCGGCGATTGACGCCTGCGTGGCGCTGAGTGAACTCCTGCACGCGCAGCTGAGCGGTGAAACGCTGGAGCACGCCATCGAAGTCAGCCGCACGTCGATCACCACCGTGGCCATCCTTGAAATGACCCAGGCCGGTCGCGAAATGAGCGACGAAGAGCTGCGTGACAACCAGGCGGTAATTGACGAATGGGACCTGCAGTGGGAGATTTTTCGCCTGCTGGCAGAGTGCGAAGAACGGGACCTGGAGCTAATCAAAGGACTACGTGCAGACCTGCGTGAAGCCGGAATCAGTAACATCGGTATAAATTTTCAGCAATAAGGCGAGAAAACGTGACTTCAGGCCCGAATTACCGCGCCTGGAGGCTTCACATCAGCCCCCTGTCTGGTCTACATTTGGGGGGCTGAAAATTGTGGCTATCGGTGCGTGCAGGCTGAAGAGTGCCAGAATATGGCTTTTCCCTCGCACTCGTTGCTTAGCAAGCGATAAATACACTTTAAGGATAACTTATGAACAAGACTCAACTGATTGATGTGATCGCAGAGAAAGCGGACCTGTCTAAAACCCAGGCTAAAGCTGCGCTGGAATCTACCCTGGCTGCGATCACTGAGTCTCTGAAAGAAGGTGATGCTGTACAACTGGTTGGTTTTGGTACTTTTAAAGTGAACCACCGCGCTGAGCGTACCGGTCGCAACCCGCAGACTGGCAAAGAGATCAAAATCGCTGCAGCTAACGTGCCAGCGTTCGTCTCTGGTAAAGCACTGAAAGACGCTGTTAAGTAAGTTTTCCGCATCGCGGTTTAGCTTTAAAAGAGGGGCGATTTCGCCCCTTTTTGTTACCGGGGCCTGCTATGCTGAACATCTCTCCTCAGCGCCTCTGCGCCATCCTCCTCGGGGTATTACTCACCGGCTGCAGTGCCACTCCCGATCTTCCGGCTTTCACCGCCAGCGGCTATCTGTCTGACCGTGGCACGGTGCGAATCTGGCGTAAAAACGGCGACCACCAAGCCGTCCATCTGCGTACTGTCTACACCCCTTTCAATGGCGATAGCCGGGAAACCACCGACTATATCTGGCAGGCGGATAAACTGCTGAGCGTGGAACGGCACGTCACTGGCCAGCAGCCGGACGACGTAACCCTGCGTTTCGACCATCAGGGCAACCTCAATTTTATGCAGCGACAGCTGGCTGGCCGGCGTGAAGCCGTCAGCGCCGACAGCGTCGAGCTGTACCGGTTTGATGCGCAGCGCATGCTGGCGCAGAGCAATGCACTGCTGAGTGGCCGGGTACTGTTGCGGCAGGGGCACTGGCAGGGCGGTACGCAGGTTCGTGACTGTGAGGGGCAGCAGGTGAATGTGGCGTTCGATCGCGACACGCTGGCGACGCTGTATCGACAGCAGCAGGGGCAGCAACAGCCGATTACCCTGTCGTGGCTGGAAGCGCCAGAGGGGATTCAGCTGCTGCGTGCCACGCCGGAAGATGAGTGCCGCTGGCAGCCGAAAGAGGCTGATTTTTAGCGGCGACCAGCTGGCCGCCGCCGGGGGCTTACTTGCGGTTAATCGCGCGGTAACCGATATCATTACGGCAGAAGCTGCCGTTCCATGAGATGTGCTGCGCCAGCGCGTAGGCATTCTTCTGCGCTGCCGCCACATCTTCACCCAGCGCAGTCACGCACAGTACGCGACCGCCGCTGGTCACCACCAGATCATCTTTCAGGGTGGTGCCGGCATGGAATACCTTCCCGTCCGGTACGTCTTCCAGCGGCAGACCGTGGATCTGATCGCCCGTGTTGTAGTCGCCCGGATAACCGCCAGCGGCCAGCACCACGCCGAGTGACGGGCGCGGATCCCACTGTGACTGCTGCTGATCGAGCTTGCCGTCGACGGCGGCGAGGCACAGCGCGACCAGATCCGACTGCAGGCGCAGCATGATCGGCTGCGTTTCCGGATCGCCGAAGCGGCAGTTAAATTCGATCACCTTCGGCTGACCGGCTTTGTCGATCATCAGACCGGCATACAGGAAACCGGTGTAGGTGTTACCTTCCGCTTTCATGCCGTTGACGGTTGGCCAGATGATCTGATCCATCACGCGCTGGTGGATCTCATCGGTCACTACCGGCGCCGGTGAGTAAGCGCCCATGCCACCGGTGTTCGGGCCGGTGTCGCCGTCGCCAACACGTTTGTGATCCTGGCTGGTGGCCATCGGCAGGACGTTATCGCCGTCCACCATCACGATGAAGCTGGCTTCTTCACCATCAAGAAACTCTTCGATGACGATGCGGTGACCTGCGTCGCCAAATGCATTGCCGGCCAGCATGTCCTGTACTGCCGCTTCGGCTTCGGCCAGCGTCATGGCGACGATGACGCCTTTACCCGCGGCCAGACCGTCCGCTTTGATGACGATCGGCGCGCCTTTCTCACGCAGGTAAGCCAGCGCGGGTTCCACCTCGGTGAAGTTCTGGTATTCCGCCGTCGGGATCTGCTGGCGGGCAAGGAAATCTTTGGTGAAGGCTTTTGAGCCCTCCAGCTGCGCGGCCGCCTGCGTCGGGCCAAAGATTTTCAGGCCGGCAGCGCGAAACGCATCGACTACGCCAATCACCAGCGGCGCTTCCGGCCCGACGATGGTCAGGTCGATGTTTTCCTGCTGCGCAAACGCCAGCAGTGCCGGAATATCGGTGGCGCTGATGGCCACGTTCTGCAGGGCCGGCTCCAGCGCGGTACCGGCGTTGCCTGGCGCAACAAATACGGTTTCTGCCAGCGGCGACTGTGCTGCTTTCCACGCCAGCGCGTGTTCACGTCCACCATTACCAATCACTAAAATTTTCATCGTTACAGCTCCAGGCTATTAATGGCGGAAATGACGCATGTCGGTGAAGATCATTGCGATGCCGTGCTCGTCGGCGGCGGCAATCACTTCATCATCGCGGATGGAACCGCCCGGCTGGATCACACAGGTGATGCCCACTGCCGCCGCAGCATCAATGCCATCGCGGAACGGGAAGAAGGCGTCGGAAGCCATGGCGGAACCCTTCACCTCCAGTCCTTCGTCAGCGGCTTTGATGCCGGCAATTTTGGCAGAGTAAACGCGGCTCATCTGGCCCGCGCCAATACCGATCGTCATGTTGTCGCGTGCATACACAATGGCGTTGGATTTAACGAACTTCGCCACTTTCCAGCAGAACAGCGCGTCACGCAGTTCCTGTTCGGTCGGCTGACGTTGGCTGACAACGCGCAGCTGGCTGGCATCGACCATACCGAGATCGCGATCCTGAACCAGCAGGCCACCGTTGACGCGTTTGAAGTCGAGACCGGCCACGCGGCTCTGCCACTGACCGCACACCAGAACGCGGACGTTCTGTTTGGCTGCGGTCACGCGCAGTGCCGCTTCACTGGCCGATGGCGCAATAATGACTTCCACGAACTGACGGCTGATGATCGCCTGCGCGGTCGCTTCATCCAGCTCGCGGTTAAAGGCGATGATGCCGCCGAACGCCGAGGTCGGATCGGTTTTATAAGCGCGCTCGTAGGCGGCAAGAATTGAATCGCCTGCGGCGACGCCGCATGGGTTAGCGTGCTTGACGATAACGCAGGCTGGCTCGCTGAACTCCTTGACGCACTCCAGAGCCGCATCGGTATCGGCAATATTGTTATAGGACAGCGCTTTGCCCTGCAGCTGCTGTGCGGTGGCGACCGACGCTTCGCTGACTTGCTCTTCAATATAGAAAGCAGCGTCCTGATGGCTGTTCTCGCCGTAACGCATATCCTGCTTTTTAATAAAGTTGAGGTTCAGGGTGCGCGGGAAGCGGCCGGCCGGCGCGGTGCTTTCGCCGTGATAGGCCGGTACCAGGCTGCCAAAGTAGTTGGCAATCATGCTGTCGTAAGCGGCGGTGTGTTCGAAGGCTTTGATGGCCAGATCGAAACGGGTTTCCAGCGTCAGGGAGTTTTCGTTGGCATCGAGCTCCGCGATGATCGCGTCGTAGTCACTGCTCTTCACCACGATCGCCACGTCTTTGTGGTTCTTGGCTGCCGAGCGCACCATGGTGGGGCCGCCGATATCAATGTTTTCAACGGCATCTTCCAGGCTGCAGTCAGCTTTCGCCACGGTCTGGGCAAAGGGATAGAGGTTCACCACCACCATGTCGATAGGATTGATGGCGTGCTCGGCCATGATGGCATCATCGGTACCGCGACGGCCCAGAATGCCACCGTGCACTTTTGGGTGCAGCGTTTTGACGCGTCCATCCATCATTTCCGGGAAACCGGTGTAGTCAGAAACTTCCGTGACGGGCAGGCCGGCATCTGCCAGCAGGCGTGCGGTGCCACCTGTGGAGAGCAGCTCAACACCACGATGGGAGAGGGCCTGAGCAAATTCGAGGATACCGGCTTTGTCAGAGACACTGAGCAGAGCGCGGCGTACAGGACGACGTTGTTGCATGGTGGTTTTATCCCTTGGCTTTGTTTCGCGTAAATAAGAGCGTTACATCAGGCTTAACTTTCTCTCTCTATATATAGAAGAGAACATTTACCTCAGGTAACGCCCCAAAAGGGGCATCCTTGACGTCGCGGGGCATTGTAGCGAAAACGTTTGCGCGATGCTCGCCTAAATTTATTACCGGCTGCAGATGTGGATAACTTTGTGTGTAACCGGGTATAAGGCGGGGTTTTGCTGTGGAATGCAGCGAACGATTGTTTTTATTGAATTTAGCGGTTGCGCGTGCCGAACAACTCCCTATAATGCGCCTCCATCGACACGGCACAACGACTTACGGAATGCGGTGTAGACAGGAAGCTTCGTTAAGAACTTCCGCCGGAGAAAAACGCTGAAAAAAGTGTTTGACTCTGAAGGAGGAAAGCGTAATATACGCCACCTCGCGACAGCAGGCCGAACGCCGCGTCGCACCGCTCTTTAACAATTTATCAGACAATCTGTG
>NZ_VWXB01000016.1:0-27488 GCF_011752635.1 Pantoea sp. Cy-640
TTTGCCTGGCGGCAACAGCGCGGTGGTCCCACCTGACCCCATGCCGAACTCAGAAGTGAAACGCCGTAGCGCCGATGGTAGTGTGGGGCCTCCCCATGCGAGAGTAGGGAACTGCCAGGCATCAAATTTAGTGTGCTGATATGGCTCAGTTGGTAGAGCGCACCCTTGGTAAGGGTGAGGTCCCCAGTTCGACTCTGGGTATCAGCACCAGTTATGGCATGAGTTCGGTTTAAAAGAATTTGCCTGGCGGCAACAGCGCGGTGGTCCCACCTGACCCCATGCCGAACTCAGAAGTGAAACGCCGTAGCGCCGATGGTAGTGTGGGGTCTCCCCATGCGAGAGTAGGGAACTGCCAGGCATCAAACACGAAAGCCCTGAACATCTGTTCAGGGCTTTTTTGTTTTCCGCGGTGACCTTTATCGCAATAAAAACCCTCAATAAAATCCACAGACATAAAAAAGCCCCTGCCATGCTGGCAAGGGCTGAATGATGCGGCGAATTGTGTTCGCTTAGTGGATAACCTGCGACAGAAACGCCCGGGTCCGCTCGGATTTCGGATTCGCAAAGAACTCTTCCGGCGGCGCCATCTCCACGATTTCACCGCGATCCATGAAGATCACCCGATCGGCAACCGTACGCGCAAAGCCCATCTCATGCGTCACACACAGCATCGTCATCCCGTCTTCCGCCAGGCCGATCATGGTATCCAGCACCTCTTTAACCATCTCAGGGTCGAGCGCGGAGGTGGGTTCATCGAATAACATAATCTTCGGCTTCATACACAGCGAACGGGCGATGGCCACGCGCTGCTGCTGTCCGCCAGAGAGCTGCCCGGGAAACTTATGGGCATGCTCAGCAATGCGCACGCGCTGCAGATAGTGCATCGCCAGCTCTTCGGCCTCTTTCTTTGGCATCTTGCGTACCCACATCGGTGCCAGCGTGCAGTTCTGCAGAACGGTCAGATGCGGGAAAAGATTGAAGTGCTGAAATACCATGCCGACTTCGGTGCGCACGCGTTCAATATTGCGTACGTCATCATTCAGGTGAATGCCGTCTACGACAATCCGTCCCTGCTGATGCTCTTCCAGATGGTTGATGCAGCGAATGGTGGTGGATTTACCGGAACCCGAAGGGCCGCACAGCACGATACGCTCGCGCGGTTTCACCTGCAGGTTGATATCTTTCAGCACGTGGAATTGCCCGTACCATTTGTTCACGTTCTCGAGCGTAATCATCATGGCGTTAGCCGCCGTTGTCATTGTTTGTGTCATGTAAAACCTCAGTGCGATTTACGCCCGGTGTGGAAGCGCTTCTCCAGATACTGGCTATAGCGCGACATGCTAAAACAGAAAATCCAGTAAACCAGTGCAGCGAAGACATAGCCTTCGGTCGACATACCCAGCCATGTAGGGTCGACGGTTGCCTGCTGCACGCTACTGAACAGATCGAACAGACCGATGATGATCACCAGGCTGGTATCTTTAAACAGCGCGATGATGGTGTTCACCAGACCGGGAATGGTCAGCTTGAGCGCCTGCGGTAAAATCACCAGCGCCTGGGTTTTCCAGTAGCCGAGCGCCAGCGACTCTGCCGCTTCGTACTGGCCTTTAGGCAGGGCCTGCAGCCCGCCACGTACCACTTCGGCGACATACGCCGACTGGAACAGGATCACGCCAACCAGCGCACGCACCAGTTTGTCTATTGTGGTGCCTTCCGCCATAAACAGCGGCAGCATCACTGAAGACATGAACAGCACGGTAATCAGCGGTACGCCACGCCAGAACTCAATGAAAATCACCGACAGGGTGCGTACCACCGGCATTTTAGAGCGACGGCCCAGCGCCAGCAGAATGCCGAGCGGCAGCGCCCCGGCAATGCCGACAGATGCGATAATCAGCGTCAGCGTCAGGCCGCCCCACTGGCGCGTTTCCACGCGGTCCAGCCCGAAATAGCCGCCATACAGCAGCAGCCAGACGACGACCGGATAGATCACCGCCCAGCAGGCGATATAGCGGCCGCAGCGCGGCATGGATTTGATAAACATCGGCACAATCGACAGCAGGCCAATCACCAGCGCCAGATTGATGCGCCAGCGCAGCTCATGCGGATAGAGCCCGTACATGAACTGGCCAAAGCGCGCGTGGATAAAGACCCAGCAGGCGCCCGCTTTCGTACAGTCCGCACGGGTTTCGCCAATCCAGTTAGCCTGGAAGATCAACCAGTTCAGCGCCGGCGGGATAACGCTCCAGATAATCCACAGGCTGAGTAACGTGAGCAGCGTATTCAGCCAGCTGGAGAACAGGTTTTTACGTGCCCAGAGCCAGGCTTTACCCAGTGGATTGCCCGACACCGGCGGCGTTTCGTGTGTGGTCACAGACATAATGGTTCCGTTCTCTTAACGCTCAACCAGCGCAATTTTGCGGTTATAGAGGTTCATCAGCAGCGAAATGAGCAGACTGATAATCAGATAAACCGCCATGGTGATGGCAATGGTTTCAATTGCCTGGCCGGTCTGATTCAGTACGGTGCCGGCAAACAGCGACACCATATCCGGATAGCCGATCGCGGCCGCCAGCGAGGAGTTTTTTACGATGTTAAGGTACTGGCTGGTGAGCGGCGGGATAATCACGCGCATCGCCTGCGGAATGATCACCTGACGCAGCGTAACCGGGTTGGGCAGCCCGAGCGAACGTGCTGCTTCGCTCTGACCATGCGGTACTGACTGAATCCCGGCGCGAATCACCTCAGCAATAAAGGAAGAGGTGTAGATCGACAGTGCCAGCGTCAGCGCTGCCAGTTCCGGAATCATGGCAAAGCCACCGCGGAAGTTGAAACCGCGCAGCTCGGGCACATCCCAGTGCGTGGCGGCACCAAACAGCGTATGGGCGATCAGCGGCAGCAGCACAATTAAACCGGCCGCAGCGGGCCAGGTGCGGCGCAGCTGTCCGGTTTTCAGCTGATGCTTGCGGTTGAAGCGGAACAGCGCGGCGCTGGCGGCGATGGCAATCGCCAGCGCGATCAGGAATGGCCAGGTGCCGGGTGCATACTCCGGCCACGGTATATACAAACCGCGGTTGCTGACAAAAGCCAGATCGAACGCGTTCAGCGCCTGACGCGGGCCCGGCAGATTGCGCAGCACGGCAAAGTACCAGAAGAAGATTTGCAGCAGCGGCGGGATATTACGGAACGTCTCGATATAAATGGTCGACAGCTTGCGCAGCAGCCAGTTATCCGACAGGCGCGCCAGACCGATGGCGAAGCCGAGGATCGAGGCGAAGACAATACAGAGCGCGGAGACCAGCAGGGTGTTGGTTAACCCGACCATAAACACGCGCGCGTAGGTATCGCCTTCGCTGTAATCGATCAGATGCTGGACGATGCCGAAACCGGCGTTGCGCTCAAGAAAGCCAAAGCCGGAGGTAATACCGCGATTGGCAAGGTTGATCACCGTGTTGTGGATCAGATAACCCACCACAGCAAACACCGCCACAATCGCGACAATCTGGTAAAGCCAGGCGCGAACCGTAGGATTACCGAACGAAAAATCCCTTTTCACGGTTGGGCGTTGCGACATGTTAAAACCTCAGTGAAGAATACGCGTGGGCACCGCAGGATGCGGTGCCCGACTGGCAGGAGACAATTAACGCACTGGTGGAGCGTACTGGATGCCGCCCTGGTTCCAGAGCGCATTCTGGCCGCGTGCAATTTTCAGCGCGCTGTCTTTACCAACGTTACGATCGAACACTTCCTGATAGTTACCAACCTGCTTGATGATGTTGTACGCCCACTTGTTGTCGAGCTTCAGGTCTTTACCGAAATCACCCTCTGCGCCCAGCAGGTGTGCCATATCTGGCGTGGTTGGCTTCGCCGCCATCTCATCAACGTTCTTCGAGCTGATGCCCATCTCTTCCGCATTCAGCATGGCGAACAGCGACCATTTCACGATGGTGAACCAGTCATCATCACCGCGACGCACGACCGGGCCCAGCGGCTCTTTTGAAATCACTTCTGGCAGTACGATAAAGTCATCCGGCTTGCCCAGCTTGATGCGCAGCGCATACAGCTGTGACTGGTCAGAAGAGAGGGTATCGCAGCGGCCGCTATCCAGCGCTTTGGCGGATTCATCAGAGCGGTCGAAGGTGACCGGCGTGTACTGCATTTTGTTAGCTTTAAAGTAGTCGGCCACGTTCAGCTCGGTATCAGTACCGGCCTGGATACACACGGTGGCACCATCCAGCTCTTTGGCGCTTTTCAGACCGGCTTTCTTATGGGTCAGGAAGCCGATGCCGTCATAGTAGTTTACGCCGGCGAACAGGAAGCCCATGCCGCCATCGCGTGATGAGGTCCAGGTGGTGTTACGCGACAGGATATCCACCTCGCCTGACTGCAGCGCAGTGAAGCGCTCTTTGGCGGTCAGCGGGGTGTATTTTACTTTGCTGGCATCGCCGAAGACCGCAGCAGCAGCAGCGCGACACACGTCAACATCGATACCGGTGAATTTGCCGCTGGCGTCAGCGTAGGAGAACCCTGGCAGACCATCGCTGATACCGCACTGTATAAACCCTTTCTTCTTAATGGCGTCCAGCGTGGTGCCTGCGTGCGCCTGCTGGGTCACGGCGAACAGCGAGGCGGCAGCAATCAGGGTGGAAAGCATCATCTTTTTCATAAAGCATCCTGTGTGGCGAGATCGTGTGTTGTTATGTTTGCGCGCACTTTACTGTGCGCTTATTTCTTTCTGTGGCGTTTAGCCATCCACGACACTGCAAAGCTGATGCCAGGTTTGCAGAATCCTGAATTCACTGGAAAGATCTTTTAATAAACGGACGTATCCGGAAAGTTGTCGCTACTATCGCGCACCAAAAGGCAGCATGACGAGTCGCCACGATCACAAATAGTGCAAAAAGTTTCACTATATGGAAGCAGTGTGAGCTAACGCTCATGAACAGGTGTACAGCAAAGTGGAATTACCGCTGAAGCGGTTCAGGATCACAAACAAAGCGGGCTGAGGGGCGATCGGAAGGATTTTTTCTGCGCGAAAACAGGGCAGGGCAGCGGCCCTGAGAGAGATGAGCTATCACGCCGGCAATTGCAACTATCGTTACCATTTTGACGATAATCGTTTCACGCGGTGTTAACACACAAACAGCAGCAACAAAAACGCCAGCCCAAAGGCTGGCGTTATCGCAGCAAGGAACCAGAACGCTTAGT
Organism: Pantoea sp. Cy-640; assembly: GCF_011752635.1. NCBI lineage: Bacteria > Pseudomonadati > Pseudomonadota > Gammaproteobacteria > Enterobacterales > Erwiniaceae > Pantoea > Pantoea sp. Cy-640. The sequence goes on from NZ_VWXB01000016.1 coordinate 5,209, forward strand.
TCATGCCGTATTTTTTCAGCTTCTTACGCAGCGTACCGCGGTTGATGCCCATCATCAGGGCAGCGCGGGTCTGGTTGCCACGGGTATACTGCATCACCATGTCCAACAGAGGCTGCTCGACTTCAGCCAGTACCAGCTCATACAGGTCACTTACATCCTGACCGTTCAGTTGAGCAAAATAGTTCTTCAGTGCCTGTTTAACCGAATCACGCAGAGGCTTTTGCGTCACCTGATCCTGTGAGTTAACGGTAGAAACGGTCAGTACGTCAGAATTTACGCGTTGTTCGAACATAGTTCTTTCAGCTCTTTATTTCGTTTACGCAAGATTTTCGAAGTATGCCTCCAACGCCTCCAGCTGTTCGCTGGCATCCTCTATGGCGTTGAATGTGCGCCGAAACTGGTCGTCAGGGGCACTTTCCTGCAAATACCAGGAAACGTGTTTTCGGGCAATACGGTATCCCTTGCGCTGACCGTAAAAGTCGTGCAGCTCCCGTATGTGTCCAATCAGCATATGCTTCACTTCAGCCAGCGGCTTCGGTGCCAGCAGCTCCCCTGTGTCCAGATAATGCTGGATTTCCCGGAAGATCCACGGTCTTCCCTGAGCAGCGCGTCCCACCATCAGAGCATCGGCTCCGGTGTAGTCGAGCACTGCCCTGGCTTTGTGCGGGTCAGTAATGTCACCATTCGCGATAATCGGAATAGCGACGCTCTGCTTAACTGTCCGAATGCTGTCGTATTCAGCTTGCCCTTCAAACAAACAGGCGCGCGTGCGGCCATGAATGGTCAGGGCCTGAATACCACAGCGTTCAGCCAATTGGGCAATCTCTACACAATTACGATTTTCTTTGTCCCAGCCGGTGCGAATCTTCAGCGTAACCGGTACATCGACTGCGTTCACCACCGCACGGAGGATTGACTCCACCAGCTGCGGATGCTGCAGCAGCGCTGAACCTGCCATCTTACGATTCACTTTTTTAGCCGGGCAGCCCATGTTGATGTCGATAACCTGTGCACCGGACGCAACATTAATGCGCGCGGCGGCGGCCATCTCATCGGGATCGCAACCCGCAATTTGCACGGCGCGAATACCGGGCTCGTCACTATGCACCATACGCAAACGCGATTTGTCACTGGCCCAGACTTCCGGGTTCGATGACAGCATCTCGGAGACAGTCATACCGGCGCCGTTGTCATAACACAGGGTGCGAAATGGCTTGTCGGAAACTCCGGCCATAGGCGCAGCGATGAGTCGATTACGTAGCTGGTGATGTCCAATGCGCATGAAAAAGAAGTGACCCTAACTGTTCGCAAGGCGGCGTATATTACGCATTTTTTCCGGAAGATGAAAGGCCAAACTTTGAACAATTCGCCGTTTAAGATCAGGGAAATGGGGCTTAGCAGCGGGGTATTCATCATTACTTGTTTAAATTCAGTGAATTACAAAAATACGCTGAAATTGTGAGCAAAAGTTTTTCCAAAAATATGCGCTGAATCACAACATAAAAACCGCCACTTCCGCGAATCGGCAAGAGAAATGGCGGTGATTTGATTGAAAAGTGAACGGTTTATTTACGTTTAGTGAGTATTTCGTTACTCAACCACCAGCCGGCCATTGAGCGGCTGTACCGGGCGGCTGTTACCGTGTTCACCCAGCACCGCGCTAAAGGCCTGCAGCTGCTGTGCAGAAGCCGTTACCGGTTGCTTCATCACCAGCCAGCGCACGCCTTCACTGCACGGTGGCGTGGTGAGTGAACCGCTGAAGCGGTAGTAACGGCGATCGGCGGGCAGCAGTGGCGTAATATCGACATCCTGCTGCAGCGTAGCTGGCTGATTGACCTGCGCCGGCAGCGTATCCAGCAGCGTCGTCAGTACCGGATTTGCCGCACCGGCTTCGAACATCACCCCGATGACCGCCAGCTGCTGCTGCTCGTCACTGAATACAAAGTGGCCCTCAAGCGGATAGCGTTTGCCGTCGATCAGGTTTTCGCTCGGGGTATGGAAGTGGAACTGCTTCAGCGTGAAGGTCTCGCCGTCCAGCGTCAGCGTATCGCCCTGCTGCAGGTTGATCTGCACGGTATGGCCGTTGTTAACAATGGCGGCCTGGCGCGCCTGCAGTTCCAGCGTCAGCGCCGGCAGACTGGCATGCAGCGCCTGGCGAATATCAATCGGCGACTGATTCACGCCCTGCTTGCAGACGTGAAAATCAGGGGACAGGTCGCCCCACTGCTGTGGCTGTGCGTAATCCCAGGCGGCAGCCTGAACGTGAGCAAAAGGCGCTGCTGCCAGCAGCAGAGCGATCAGTGTGTGTTTGCTTTTCATCATCATTTATTCACTAAGCGATATATCAATGTTATGTGCCGCGCACGACACGGTTAACAGGGATAGCGCTATCGCCTGGTGCGGCAGTCTACTGATTTCAATGTAAAGAAACGGCAGGAAAACGGGGCTGGCGGGGATTTGAGACAGGTCTCAGACGGGGAAATCGGGCCAGCAGTTGCTGGCCCATGCGTCGGTTAGCGGCGCACGCCAGTGATGCGACACCACTCTTCTTTTTCCGCCACGGCGTCCAGCGCAAAGCGCTCCGCATAGGCTTCACACACGCTTTCCGCCTGGCTGGCCAGCACGCCGGACAGACCGAGATGGCCGCCGGCTTTCGGCAGCACGCCAATCAGCGGCGCCAGTTCGCGCAGCGGACCGGCGAGGATATTGGCGACCACCACATCCGCCTGCAGGTTTTCCGGCTGCTGGTGCGGCAGATACAGCGACAGGCGGTCGGCCACGCCGTTGCGCTCCGCGTTATCGCGGCTGGCCTGGATCGCCTGCGGATCGATATCAATGCCGATCGCCTGAGCTGCACCGAGTTTCAGCGCGGCGATAGCCAGAATGCCGGAGCCACAGCCAAAATCGATCACCGTTTTGCCCTGCAGATCGAGACCATCCAGCCAGCTCAGGCACAGCGACGTGGTGGGATGGGTGCCGGTACCAAAGGCCAGACCGGGATCAAGCATCACGTTGACTGCATCCGGATCCGGCACGTCGCGCCAGCTGGGGCAGATCCACAGGCGTTCACCGAAGCGCATCGGATGGAAGTTATCCATCCATTCGCGCTCCCAGTCTTTATCCTCGATCTGTTCGATCTTATGGCGGAAACCCGATCCCAGCAGCGGATGCTGGCTCAGTTCAGCCACTACGTCGTCCATGGCGGTTTCCGCGTCGAACAGGCCAGTCACATCGGTATCGCCCCACAGGCGGGTTTCACCGGGCAGCGGCTCATACACCGGGTTGTCGTGCGTGTCCTGAAAGGTGACTGACACCGCACCGGCATCCATCAGCGCGTCGCTGAGGGTTTCGGCGTGCTCGCCGGTGCTGTTAATTTTGATTTGAATCCATGGCATAGCGTTTCTCTTTTATTCCAGGGCAGCATCGCGAGTGTCAGGCGCGCTGCCGAACAGATTACCCACCAGGAAGGCCAGCAGGCTTAATGTCAACGATGGCACGATAGGGTGAAAGCCCCACACTTCGATTTTCAGGCTGGCAAGCAGCGTATAGCATCCGGCTCCCACCACCATGCCACTGATGGCGCCCGCCGCATTGGCGCGCTCCCAGTACAGTCCCAGCACCAGCGGCCACAGAAAGACCGCTTCAAGGCCACCGAACGCCAGCAGGTTGAGCCAGATAATCATATCTGGCGGATTCCAGGCCGCCAGCAGCAGCAGCAGGCCGAGCACAAAGGTGATGGTGCCGGAGAGCAGCCGCAGACGCGCCTCGTTCTCGCTGTGCTGCGGCGCGATACGCAGGTAAAGATCTTTGATCAGCGTAGCGGACGATTGCAGCAGCTGCGCGTTAATCGTCGACATGATCGCCGCCATTGGCGCGGCGAGGAACACGCCAGCCGCCATCGGTGGCAGCACGGTGATCATCAGCGTTGGGATCACGCGATCCGGAATCGCCAGATCCGGCAGTACCGCGCGACCGAGTGCGCCGGCCAGATGCATGCCGAGCATCAGTATCACCACCACGATAGTGCCGAGGATGATACCGCGATGCATCGCTTTGCTGTCTTTGTAGGAGATGCAGCGCACGGCGGTATGCGGCAGCCCAATCACGCCAAAGCACACCAGCACGGCAAACGAACTGAGGAAGGTTGGATTGATGACGTTGCCGACGCCTTCCGGTGACACCAGCTGCGGATCGATGCTACGCAGTTTGGTGACCGCCGTTGCCAGGCCGCCCGCCTGGTGGATGACGGCAAACAGCAGCAGGAAGGTGCCAATCAGCATCACCAGCCCTTGCATGGCATCGTTGAGCACGCTGGCGCGAAAACCACCGAACGCGGTATACAGCGCGATGGTGCCGCCAAAAATCAGCAGCCCGGTATCATAAGGAATACCGGCGGCCGTCTCCAGCAGGCGCGCGCCGCCGATGAACTGTACCGTCATGGCACCAATAAACGCCACCAGCAGGCTGATACTGGCCAGCCAGATGAGCAGCGGGCTGCGGTAGCGGCCGTACAGCATGTCATTGAGCGTCACCGCGTTGTAGCGTCGCGCCAGAATCGCGAATTTTTTGCCCAGCACGCCGAGCGACAGCCAGACCGCCGGCACCTGAATCATCGCCAGCAGTACCCAGCCCAGCCCGTATTTATACGCCGCGCCCGGCCCGCCAATAAATGAGCTGGCGCTGATGTAAGTGGTGGTGATGGTCATCGCCAGCACAAAACCGCCCATTGAGCGACTGCCGAGGAAATACTCACTCAGGAAGTTGCCGTGGCGCTGTTTGCGCATGGCAAACACCGACAGCCCGGCAATCAGCACCAGATAGGCCAGCAGTGGCAGAATGATTTCAGTTTCCATCGTGGTCCTCCAGAGACATATCGCGGAACACCACGCGCACCATCAGCCAGCACAGGCCGATGAACAGCACGGGCGCGAACACGCAGGAGAACTCAAACCAGCGCGGTAAACCGGTGAAACCGCTTTGTGTGCCGCCGAGCCATGCGGACACGCCCCAGACGGCGAGGTACGCCAGCGTCAGGTACAGCGACCAGCGCGCCTCTTTGTTAGCTTGCAAAAAACGCCCATCCATCATGCAACCTCAAAGGCAACAAAAATGAAAAAGGCCGGTTTAACCGGCCTCTGCATTGCTCTGCGCTGCGCTTACTTCTCGTGCAGGCCGAGTTTTTTCTCCAGATAGTGGATGTTAGTACCACCCTGCTGGAAGTTTTCGTCGGTCATGATGCGCATCTGCAGATCGACGTTAGTCTTGATGCCGTCGATGATCAGTTCTGCCAGCGCATTTTTCATGCGCGCAATAGCCACGTCACGGTTTTCGCCGTAGGTGATCAGCTTACCAATCATTGAGTCGTAGTACGGCGGCACGCTGTAGCCGGCATAGATGTGCGATTCCCAGCGCACGCCAAAACCGCCTGGCGCGTGGAAACGGGTGATCTTGCCCGGGCTCGGCAGGAAGGTGTTCGGGTCTTCGGCGTTGATACGGCACTCGACCGCATGACCGCGCACCACCACATCTTCCTGTTTGATTGACAGCGGCTGACCGGCAGCAATACGCAGCTGCTCTTTGATCAGGTCGACGCCGGTGATCATCTCGGTGACCGGATGTTCCACCTGAATACGGGTGTTCATCTCGATGAAGTAGAACTCACCGTTTTCATACAGGAACTCGAACGTACCGGCACCGCGATAGCCGATCTCCACGCAGGCGTTAGAGCAGCGCTCGCCGATGTAGCGACGCAGTTCCGGCGTGATGCCCGGTGCTGGTGCTTCTTCGACCACTTTCTGGTGGCGGCGCTGCATGGAGCAGTCACGTTCGGCCAGATAGATGGCGTTGCCCTGACCATCGGCCAGAACCTGAATCTCGATGTGGCGTGGATTCTCGAGGAATTTCTCCATGTACACCATGTCGTTGTTGAAAGCCGCTTTGGCTTCCGCTTTCGTCATGTTGATGGACTGCTCAAGATCCTTGTCGCTGCGCACAACGCGCATACCACGACCGCCGCCGCCGCCAGAGGCTTTGATGATCACCGGATAGCCGATGCGCTTAGCGATGGCACGGTTTTTCTCCATGTCGTCGGTCAGCGAACCGTCAGAGCCTGGTACGGTCGGTACGCCGGCTTTTTTCATCGCGTTGATCGCTGACACTTTGTCGCCCATCAGGCGAATGGTGTCGGCTTTCGGACCGATGAAGATAAAGCCAGAGCGCTCAACCTGCTCGGCGAAATCGGCGTTCTCAGAGAGGAAGCCGTAGCCCGGATGGATCGCAACCGCGCCGGTGATTTCGGCGGCGGAGATCAGCGCCGGGATATTAAGATAACTTTTGACCGACTGCGCCGGGCCGATGCAGACGGTTTCGTCCGCCAGCAGCACGTGCTTCAGATCGCGGTCTGCCGTGGAGTGTACCGCCACAGTCTTGATGCCCAGTTCTTTACAGGCACGCAGAATGCGAAGCGCAATCTCACCACGGTTAGCAATGACAATTTTATCCAGCATGCTTCGCCTCGTTATTCGATGACGACCAGCGGCTCGTCGAATTCAACCGGCTGGCCGCTTTCCACCAGGATCGCCTTCACAACGCCGGATTTATCGGCTTCGATCTGGTTCATCATTTTCATCGCTTCAACGATGCACAGGGTGTCACCAGCGTTCACTTTCTGACCCACTTCCACAAACGCTTTGGCGTCCGGGCTTGGGGTGCGATAGAAGGTACCGACCATCGGCGAACGCACGATGTGGCCGCTGACTTCAGGTTTAGCCGCTTCTGCAGCGACAGGCGCAGCAGCAGGTGCAACCGCAGCAGCCAGCGCAGGCTGTGGAGCCGGAACAGCATAAGCCTGCTGCATCATAGGGTAACCGACATTGGCAGGTGAACGGCTGATGCGAACCGACTCTTCGCCTTCAGAGATTTCCAGCTCAGCGATGCCGGACTCTTCAACCAGTTCGATCAGTTTCTTAATTTTACGAATATCCATGAGTGTGGTTCCGTACTCTGTTTAATTGGAATGTGACAGGCGTTTTACGGCCGTTTGTAAAGCCCACGAGTAGCCGTCGGCGCCCAGTCCGCAGATGACGCCGGCAGATACATCGGAAAGATAGGAGTGATGTCGGAACGGTTCGCGTGCATGCACATTAGAGAGATGCACCTCAATAAAAGGAATGCTAACCGCCAACAGCGCATCGCGCAGGGCAACGCTGGTGTGCGTAAACGCAGCCGGGTTGATGATGATGTAATCGACGTTGCCGCGGGCTTCGTGAATACGATCAATCAGCTGGTATTCCGCATTCGATTGCAAATGACTCAATTTCACATGGTGCTGGTCGGCCTGTTGCGTCAGATCGCTGACAATCTGCGCCAGCGTCGTATGACCATACTTCTCAGGCTCGCGCGTTCCCAACAGGTTCAGGTTGGGTCCGTTTAACAGCAGTATGTGAAATTTATGCGCCATCTTGCGGCTATCTCCTGCAATCAGTGAGGCATCGCGTAAAATACCGCGACATCCTTCATTTGTCACTCTTCAGAGTGAAAAAGAAGACTTCGCTTGCAATAAAGCCGGGCATTATATCCGTTTCGAGGCAATTCGCAGCAAAATACTGGTCTTATCTGCGAAGTTGATCCGGCGAGGCCCGAAGGCCACACCTTTTAACAGATCTCGCAGCAGGAAAACAACCTTGCGGGGATTATCGGCGCAGAAGTTTACGCAACTTATTGTAACGCCAGCCTAACAGCGCCAGCGCCAGAAGTGCATAAATCCACGGCTGCGGTGACAGCACTTTCACAGACCAAAGATAGTGGACAGGCGCGAGGATCGCGACCAGATAGATGCCGTTGTGCAGCGTTTGCCAGCGGCGTCCCAGTTTGCGCTGGGCGCGCTGAAAAGAGGTGACGGCGAGAGCAAACAGAATAATCCAGCTGATCATGCCCAGTAACAAATAGGGGCGCGAAACAATCTCACTGCCGAGTAATCGCAGATGATCGTAACCCAGTTCCAGAAGATAGTAGCTGGTGAGATGCAGACAGGCCCAGGCAAAGCACCACAGGCCGAGCAGCCGGCGGGTACGAATCAGCAGCGGCTGCTTCAGATAACGCGTCAGCGGGCTTACCAGCAGCGTCGCCAGCAGCAGCTTCAGCGCCATGCGGCCGGTAAAATGCTGGATATCTTTCGCCGGATCGGCGCTCAGCCAGCCCTGATTTGCCGCCAGAAACAGGTACACCAGCGGCAGAAACGCCGCCAGATGCAGCACCACTTTCAGCAGCGTAACGTGGCGTAATGTCAGGCGCACTCAGTAGTTCTCCCGTAAATCGAGACCGCGATACAGCGAGGCCACCTCTTTAGCATAACCGTTGAACAGCAGCGTCGGCTGGCGCTCCACCTTGAGAATGCCGCCCGCACCGATAAAGCGCTCAGTCGCCTGCGACCAGCGCGGGTGGTTGACGTGCGGATTCACGTTAGCGTAGAAGCCATACTCGTTAGCGGCGATCTGGCTCCAGGTGGTAGGCGGACGATCGTGCGTCAGGGTAATTTTGACGATCGACTTAATCCCTTTGAAGCCATATTTCCACGGCACCGTCAGGCGAATCGGCGCGCCGTTTTGCGGCGGCAGCGCTTTGCCGTAAACGCCGGTGCTGAGCAGCGTCAGCGGATGCATCGCTTCGTCCAGCCGCAAGCCTTCAACATAGGGATAATCCAGCCCGCCGCCGATAAAGCGGTCCTTTTGTCCCGGCATCTGATCGGGCGCGTATAGCGTCTGGAAGGCGACATAGCGGGCATTGCTGGTGGGTTCAGCCAGCTTCAGCAGCTTGTTGAGTTCAAAGCCTACCCAGGGAATCACCATCGACCAGGCTTCAACGCAGCGCATGCGATAGATACGCTGCTCCATGGCGAAGCGTTTGAAGATGTCGTCCATATCCAGCGTCATTGGCTTCGCCACTTCGCCCTCAATGCGCAATTGCCACGGGTCGGTTTTCAGCGTGCCGGCATTGGCGGCAGGATCGGCTTTGTCGAGACCAAATTCGTAGAAGTTGTTGTAGCCAGCGACTTTATCAAACGGCGTCAGCGGCAGGTCCGCCTGCCACTGGGCCGGTTTACTGAACTGCAGATCGCGTCCGGCAGGCGCCGGCGGCCTGTCATTGCCCTTAAACCAGCTCAGCACATCGGCCTGTGCGCCGCCGGGCAGGCTGGCCGCGGCAGCGCCAAGCCCCAGCGCTTTCAGCACCTGGCGGCGGCGCAGATTAAAAATGCTTTCCGGCGTAACATCGGCTTCGGTAAGGATGTGCTTGCGCTTCATGGCGTTCTCCGGCAAATCGATTAACTGCAGCTAGCATGATCAAACGCTGCCCGGCGCGCCACTTTCGCTGGCAAAATGTGAAATTTCCTGGCCGGTGCGTTCTGTTGAGAATAGGACGAAAAAGCCGCCCCGGAAGCCAGCGCTTCACACTTTGACGTTATACTCGCGCCGCAGGGTGGCGAAACCCGGCGCCGGGCGGGCGCTGATTTGGATCGGTAATTGTGATAATTTGCTCAGGTTTGCACCAGCGCGGCTGGCGCGAACCGTTGGCTGGCGTTCATAAACCGCAGTGATACAGGCACAGGGATGCGATTAACAACCAAGTTTTCTGCGTTTATTACCTTATTAAGCTTACTGGCGATGTTACTGATGCTGGTAGGCTGCGCTTTTAGTTTTATCTGGCTGTCGCAGCAGCGCGTAGAGAACCGTGTGGAGACGCTGGCGACGGAAGTCGATAAAGCGCTGGCCAGCCAGTCACCGCAGGAACTGACGCAGTGGCTGACGCGCCTGATGCCCGTCATCAATGCCGAACAGCTGGAACTGCATCACGATGATACCGTGCTGTTCCGCCTCGCGCGTCATGAAAATCCGATGCTGGAAGACGAGCCCAACCGTTTCATTCAACTGGATGTGCCGCTGGTGCACGCGCCGGGTATGGCGCTGCGCGTGGTGGTGCTCGATCCCGCCAAAACCTGGTTCCGCTCGTTCACCGGTGCCTATACGCTGATTATCCTGCTGACGGTGGTGGCGATCATGTCGGCGCTGCTGGTGATGACGCACCGCTGGCTTAACCGCCGCTGGCAGCATATGGAGCGGCTGGAGGCGCGCGCGGAGCGCATTCTGGCTGGCGAGCGCGCGCCGCGCAGCGATACCATCGCCGAATGGCCGCCGAAAGCCAGCCGCGCTATCGATCTGCTGCTGGGGGATTTACAGGAAGCCGGCGAGCAGCGTCTGCGTATCGACACCTTAATCCGCACCTTTGCCGCACAGGATTCGCGTACCGGCCTGAATAATCGCCTGTTTTTCGATAACCAACTGGCCACGTTGCTGGAAGACCAGGAAGACGTTGGCACGCACGGTGTGGTGATGATGGTGCGGCTGCCGGACCTCGACACGCTACATGAAACCCTCGGACCGACGCTGGTCGATGAATACCTGTTCGACCTGGTGAACATGCTCTCCACCTTCGTGCTGCGCTATCCGGGTGCGCTGCTGGCGCGCTATTTCCGCAGCGACTTTGCCGTACTGCTGCCGCACCGCACTTTGAAAGAGGCCAACAGCATTGCCGACCAGCTGATCAACGCGGTGGATTCGCTGCCGCCGATGCGCATGGTGGATCGCGATGATCTGATCCACATTGGCATCAGCGCCTGGCGCAGCGGCGAGTCGGTGTCGCAGGTGATGGAGAATGTTGAACTGGCCACGCGCCGGGCGGCGCTGCAGGGCGGCAACAACTGGTCGGTGGGCGAGGGCAATACGCTGGAGATGGGGCGCGGCAGCGTGCGCTGGCGCACCCTGCTGGAAAACACCGTAAACCGCGGCGGCCCGCGTCTGTACCAGAAACCTGCGGTGCTGCTGGACGGCAAAGTGCATCACCGTGAAATGCTGGCGCGCGTGTTCGACGGCGACAAAGAGGTGGTGTCGGCAGAATTCATGCCGCTGGTGCTGCAGCTTGGCATGGCCGACAGCTGGGATCGCCAGCTGGTCATGCGTATTGCGGCGCTGTCGGAGGTCTGGCCGGATGAAACGCTGGCGCTGCCGGTGAATATCGATTCGCTGCTGCAACGGCCGTTCCAGCGCTGGCTGCAAAAATTGCTGCTGCAGTGCAGTAAATCGCAAAGAAAACGATTTTTATTTGAACTTGCTGAGGCGGATGTTTGTCAACACATCAATCGTTTAGTGCCGGTTTTCCGTATGCTGACTGCGTTTGGCTGTCGGATTGCGGTAGATCAGGCCGGATTAACGGTGGTGAGTAGCGCTTACATCAAGCAGTTCCCGATTGAGCTGATCAAGCTCGACCCGGGTCTGATTCGCAACATTGAGCGCCGTACAGAAAACCAGCTGTTCGTGCAAAGTTTGCTGGAAGTGTGTAAATCCACGCCCACCAAAGTCTTTGCCGCCGGTGTACGCACGCGCGCGGAGTGGCAAACGCTGGCCGGGCTGGGCGTCGCGGGCGGCCAGGGCGACTTTTTTGCTCCTTCGCTGCCGGTGAACAGTAACGTGAAGAAACACTCGCAACGTTACCGGATTTAGCGCGTCAGCCACAGATACGGCAGCAGGCGGCTATTTTTCGCCTTTATGCCGTGCGCAGCCGGCGCGATCGGCGGCGGGAAATGTTAGATTTTATGTCGGAATTCACCCGCGACCGGCGGGTGAATTTGCGTTTAGAGCGGCAGCTTAGCGCCGTTTAACGCCGGTGTCGGACGGCAGCACCGCCGCGAAAAATTATTCAGCCTGGTTTTTCACCGAAGCAGAACGTTTTTGCGCCTTGTAGCGGCTTCGCGTGGTTGGTAAAGTAGGCGGATTTTATTTTCCGCCCCCAGCTTGCAGGATTATCCCTTAGTATGTTTAAAAAATTTCGTGGCATGTTTTCCAATGACTTGTCCATTGACCTGGGTACCGCGAATACCCTGATTTACGTAAAAGGACAAGGCATCGTGCTGAACGAGCCTTCTGTGGTTGCCATTCGTCAGGATCGCGCCGGCTCCCCAAAGAGCGTAGCGGCTGTTGGTCATGATGCAAAGCAGATGCTTGGCCGTACGCCGGGTAACATCGCAGCTATCCGTCCGATGAAAGATGGCGTTATCGCCGACTTCTTCGTGACTGAAAAAATGCTCCAGCACTTCATCAAGCAAGTGCACAGCAACAGCTTTATGCGCCCCAGCCCACGCGTGCTGGTGTGCGTGCCGGTCGGTGCGACCCAGGTTGAGCGTCGTGCCATCCGCGAATCGGCGCAGGGCGCCGGTGCCCGTGAAGTGTTCCTGATTGAAGAACCCATGGCCGCGGCAATCGGCGCGGGTCTGCCAGTGTCAGAAGCGACCGGCTCGATGGTGGTGGATATCGGTGGCGGTACGACCGAAGTCGCGGTTATCTCCCTGAACGGCGTGGTTTACTCTTCTTCTGTGCGTATTGGTGGCGATCGCTTCGATGAAGCTATCATTAACTACGTGCGCCGTAATTACGGCTCGCTGATTGGTGAAGCCACCGCTGAGCGTATCAAGCATGAGATCGGTTCTGCTTATCCGGGTGACGAAGTGCGCGAGATCGAAGTGCGCGGTCGTAACCTGGCTGAGGGCGTGCCGCGTGGCTTTACGCTGAACTCGAATGAAATCCTGGAAGCGCTGCAGGAGCCACTGACCGGTATCGTCAGTGCCGTGATGGTCGCGCTGGAGCAGTGCCCGCCGGAGCTGGCGTCTGACATCTCCGAGCGCGGTATGGTGCTGACCGGTGGCGGTGCGCTGCTGCGTAACCTGGATCGTCTGCTGATGGAAGAGACCGGTATTCCGGTGGTAGTCGCAGAAGATCCGCTGACCTGCGTAGCGCGCGGCGGCGGTAAAGCACTGGAAATGATCGACATGCATGGCGGCGATTTGTTCAGCGAGGAGTAATTCCTCTCCGGCTGAGACCGTGGTCAAATTGCGCAGGGAATAGCGACGATACCCAAAATCAGCACAACGGCAGGACGATGACCATCGCATGCCGCACGGCAGCCTCAGCAGCAGGCACCGGGCGCAGCGGCACAACATCGTCACTGCGGTTTGCAGGATGCGGGGTAACTGGCGACGCTGCGCACGACGGCGTATAGCGTCCAGCCCTGGAGGCGTGAGTGCTGACACTCACGCTTCTTCCCTGATGTCGAGGAATTCGCAGAATTTATGAAGCCGATTTTTAGCAGGGGACCTTCCCTGCAGTTGCGCCTGTTTCTGGCCGTGATTGTGGCTATCGCGATTATTGTCGCCGATAGCCGGATCAGCACGTTCTCCCAGATCCGCAACTACCTGGACACGTCGGTCAGTCCATTTTACTTCCTGGCCAACGGGCCACGACAGCTTCTTGACGGCGTTTCCGAAACGCTGGCCTCGCGCCAGCAGCTGGAGCTGGAAAACAAAGCGCTGCGCCGTGAGCTCTTCCTGAAAAACAGTGACCTGCTGATGCTGGGGCAATACAAGCAGGAAAACGCGCGTCTGCGCGAGCTGCTCGGCTCGCCGCTGCGTCAGGATGAGCACAAAATGGTGACCCAGGTGATCTCCACCGGCACCGATCCTTACACCGATCAGGTGATCATCGATAAAGGCAGCGTCAACGGCGTGTATGAAGGCCAGCCGGTGATCAGCGATAAAGGCGTGGTCGGCCAGGTGGTGGCGGTAGGGCAGATGACCAGCCGCGTGCTGCTGATCTGCGATGCCTCGCACGCCCTGCCGATTCAGGTGCTGCGTAACGATATTCGCGTCATCGCCGCCGGTAACGGCTGCAGCGAAGATCTGCAACTGGAGCATCTGCCGGGCAATACGGATATTCGCGTCGGTGATGTGCTGGTGACGTCAGGCCTGGGCGGACGCTTCCCGGAAGGGTATCCGGTCGGCGTGGTGTCGTCAGTGAAAGTGGATACACAGCGTGCCTATACCGTGATTCAGGCGCGTCCGACCGCCGGTCTGCAGCGTCTGCGCTACCTGCTGCTGCTGTGGGGGGCGGATAAGAATGGCGACATGCCGATGGCACCGGACGAAGTGCATCGCGTGGCCAACGAACGCCTGATGCAGATGATGCCGCAGGTGCTGCCGCCCGCGGGCGAAATGGGGCCGCCGGCACCCGCCATGATGCAGCAAAATCAGCAGATGGGGCCGCCGCAGCCCGCCGCCAGCAGCCGTTCGCAGGGTAATCCGGCGAACTCGCGCGGAGGCCAGCCTTGAGTCGATATCGCAGCCAGGGGCGTTGGGTGATCTGGCTGTCCTTCCTTGTTGCGCTTATCCTGCAAATCATGCCGTGGCCGGATCAGATTTACATGTTCCGGCCATCGTGGCTATTGCTGATCCTGATCTACTGGGTGCTGGCGCTGCCGCACCGGGTCAACGTGGGCACCGGCTTTTTCCTTGGCGCCATTATGGATTTGGTCGCCGGCTCAACGCTGGGCGTGCGTGCGCTGGCGTTCAGCATTATCGCCTATCTGGTGGCCTTTAAATTTCAGCTATTCCGCAATCTGGCGTTGTGGCAGCAGGCATTAATGGTTATGGTGCTGTCGCTGGCGGTTGATGTGATTGTTTTCTGGGCAGAATTTCTGGTCATCAACGTCTCCTTCCGCCCGGAAATCTTCTGGAGTAGCGTGGTCGACGGTATCCTGTGGCCCTGGCTATTCTTACTGATGAGAAAGATTCGCCGTCAGTTTGCTGTGCAATAAGGAATACAATGATAACCCTCTACCTGGCTTCCGGCTCACCGCGTCGGCGCGAGCTGTTAACGCAGCTTGGCCTGCAGTTTGAGCGCCTGATTACCGATGTTGAAGAACAGCGTCAGCCGGGCGAAGCGGCGGAGTCTTATGTGCGGCGTCTGGCCAGCGATAAGGCGCGGGCCGGCGTGCGGATAGCACCGCAGGATCTGCCGGTGCTGGGCGCTGACACCATCGTGGTGCTGAATGGCGAAGTGCTGGAGAAACCGCGTGATGCGGCGCATGCCGCGCAGATGCTGGGTAAACTGGCCGGGCAAACCCATCAGGTCATGACGGCCGTGGCGCTGGCCGATGCGCAGGGCGAGCTGGATTGCCTGGTGACCACAGACGTGACATTCCGCACTATCACGGTAGAGGAAATTTCGCACTATATCGCCAGCGGCGAGCCGATGGATAAAGCCGGCGCGTACGGAATTCAGGGCCTGGGCGGCAACTTTGTGCGCCGCATCAATGGAAGTTATCACGCCGTAGTGGGATTGCCGCTGGTGGAAACCAGCGAACTGCTGAGCCATTTTCAGTCGCTGCGTGCGTTAAGGGGACAAGATGACGGCTGAACTGCTGGTAAATGTGACACCTTCTGAAACCCGTGTTGCCTATATTGACGGCGGCATTCTGCAGGAAATCCATATTGAGCGCGAAGCGCGGCGCGGTATTGTCGGCAATATCTACAAAGGGCGCGTCAGTCGGGTACTGCCGGGCATGCAGGCGGCATTTGTCGATATCGGGATGGACAAAGCGGCCTTTCTGCACGCCTCGGACATCATGCCGCACACCGAATGCGTGGCGGGTGATGAGAAGAAGAACTTTATCGTGCGCGATATCGCCGAGCTGGTGCGTCAGGGACAGGATTTAATGGTGCAGGTGGTGAAAGATCCGCTCGGCACCAAAGGCGCCCGCCTCACCACCGATATTACGCTGCCGTCGCGCTACCTGGTCTTTATGCCGGGGGCTTCGCACGTGGGCGTCTCACAGCGCATTGAAAGCGAAGCCGAACGTGAGCGGCTGAAAGCGGTGGTTGCCGCTTACTGTGACGATCTCGGCGGCTTTATTATTCGTACCGCCGCAGAAGGCATTGGCGCAGAAGAGCTGGCGCAGGACGCGGCATTTTTAAAGCGCCTGTGGACCAAAGTCAGCGAGCGTAAGAAGCGCAACCAGACGCGCTGCCTGCTGTACGGCGAGCTGGCTCTGGCGCAGCGCGTGCTGCGCGATTTCGCCGGCGCAGCGCTGGATCGCATCCGCGTCGATTCGCGCCTGACCTGCGATCTGCTGGTGGAATTTACCAGCGAATATATTCCGGAGATGGCCAGCAAGCTGGAGCTGTACAACGGCAAGCAGCCGATTTTCGATCTCTATGATGTGGAGAACGAGATTCAGCGTTCGCTGGAGCGCAAGGTGGAACTGAAATCTGGCGGTTACCTGATTATCGACCAGACCGAAGCCATGACCACGGTGGACATTAACACCGGTGCGTTTGTCGGCCACCGCAACCTCGACGAAACCATTTTTAATACTAATATCGAAGCCACGCAGGCGATTGCGCGCCAGCTGCGGCTGCGTAATCTCGGCGGCATTATCATCATCGACTTTATCGACATGAATAATGACGATCATCGCCGGCGCGTGCTGCACTCGCTGGAGAGCGCGCTGAGCAAAGATCGCGTCAAAACCAGCATCAACGGCTTCTCCGCGCTGGGGCTGGTCGAGATGACGCGCAAACGCACGCGCGAAAGCATTGAGCACGTGCTGTGTGCCGATTGCCCGGTGTGCCAGGGACGCGGTTCGCTGAAGACGGTGGAGACCGTGTGCTATGAAATCATGCGTGAAATCGTCCGCGTCCATCACGCTTACGACTCCGACAGCTTCCTGGTGTACGTGTCGCCCGCAGTGGGTGAAGCGCTGAAAAGCGATGAGTCGCACGCGCTGGCCGAAGTGGAAATTTTTGTCGGCAAGCAGGTCAAAGTACAGGTTGAACCGCTCTACACGCAGGAGCAGTTTGACGTTGTCATGATGTAAGTCGTGAGGTTGAACGCCGTAACCCAACGGAAAGCAAGGAGAGGTGTGTGAGGCGGTTGCCGGGGATTTTGTTACTGCTGCTCGCCGCAATCATCGTCATTGTGGCGCTACTGGTCAGCGGGCTGCGCCTTGTGATGCCGCATCTCAACAGCTATCGCGGCGAGGTGCTGCACACCCTTTCGCGCGTCAGCGGCGTCACCATCGATGCCAGTGAAATTCAGGGAAAATGGGAGAATTTTGGCCCGACCCTGCAGGTGCGCGATCTGCGTATCGACATGGATAAAGATGGCGAGCTGCAGATTGGCCGCGTTACGCTGGCGCTCAATGTGTGGCAGTCGCTGCTGCACTGGCGCTGGCAGTTTCGCGATCTCACCTTCTGGCAGCTGCGGCTGGCAACCAACCGTCCGTTGCTCACCAGCGACGAGCAAAAAAACAGCTTCAAACCGGCCCAAATCAACGATCTGTTCTTACGCCAGTTTGACCATTTCGATCTGCGTGACAGCAGCATCCGTTTTCTCACGCCTTCCGGCCAGCATGCCGAACTGGCGATTCCCCGCCTTACCTGGCTGAACGAAGACAACCGCCATCGCGCCGAAGGCGAAGTGAGCCTGTCCAGCTTCACCGGCCAGCACGGCGTGGTGCAGGTACGGCTCGATCTTAACGATACCAACGGGTTACTCAACGACGGCCGTATCTGGATGCAGGCCGATGACGTGGACGTGCGCCCGTGGATTGGCCGCTGGCTGCGTGATAATACCAGCCTGCAAAGCGCGCGTTTCAGCCTGGCCGCGTGGGTCAATCTGCGCGACGGTGAGGTGTATGCAGGCGATCTGCTGCTGAGCAAAGGCGGCGCGCGCTGGCGCGGCGAGCAGGGCGATCATCAGCTGCAGGTGGATGGCCTGACCGCGCATCTGGCGCGCTACCAGAATGGCTGGAGCCTGACGGTGCCGCAAACCCGGCTGATGACTGACGGCGTGGCCTGGGATGCCGGCCATATCGCCCTGCTGTGGAAGCCGGAAGATAAACAGATGATCGGCGCGAACAGTGCAGCGGAAGTGCGGGTGCGTGCCACCCGTCTTGATCTGCAGCGTCTGGCACCGCTGGTGCCGCTGTTTGCGCCGCTCTCACCTACGCTGCTGGACAACTGGCGGGCGCTGCAGCCGCGCGGCTATATCGACGCGCTGGCGCTGGATATTCCGCTGGCGCAGCCGGAGCAGACGCGTTTGCAGGCGCGCTGGCGCGATCTGGCGTGGCAGCACTGGCAGCTTTTGCCGGGCATCAGCAATCTGAGCGGCAGCGCCAGCGGCAGTCTGAACCACGGCCAGCTGGATGTGCAGATGGGCCAGGCGGAAGTGCCGTACGGCGATATGTTCCAGGCGCCGTTACAGATTCAGCAGGTCACCGGCAGGATTAACTGGCTGCGCGATGGCAACGGCCTGACGCTGGATGGCCAGCAGCTGGACGTGCAGGCACGTTCGCTATGGGCGCGCGGCGATTTCCGCTATCAGCAAAATGTCGGTAAAGCGCCGCGCCTCGATATTCTTGCCGGGATTCGCGTCACCGATGCCGGTGATGCGTGGCGCTACTTCCCCGAGCCGCTGATGGGCCACGATCTGACGCAGTATCTCAGCGAAGCGGTCAAAGGCGGCCAGGTGGAGAATGCCACGCTGCTGTTTGCCGGCGATCCGCGTCTGTTCCCGTTCAAACACCACGACGGCATGTTTGAAGTGGCCGTGCCGGTGCGCAATGCTACCTTCCAGTTCCAGCCAGGCTGGCCGGCGCTGCAAAACCTCGATATCGACCTCGATTTTATCAACGACGGTCTGTGGATGAAGGCGGCGCAAACCCGGCTGGGCGCGGTGGACGCGCGCAACGTCAGTGCGGTAATCCCGGATTACCTGAAAGAGAAGCTGATCATTGACGGTGATTTGAGCGGCGAAGGTAAAGATATCGCCGACTATCTCGCCCGCACGCCGCTCAAATCCACGCTGGGTGCGGCGCTGGAGCAGCTGCAGATTGGCGGCAACGTGCGTGGTTCGCTCAACCTGGATATTCCGCTGGATGGGGAACTGGTGCACGCCAGCGGCAACGTGGTGCTGAATAACAACAGCCTGCACATTAAGCCGCTCAACACCACGCTGAAAAATCTGACCGGACGTTTCCGCTACAACAACGGGAACCTGGAGAGTGAAGAGCTGCAGGCCAACTGGTTCGGTCAGCCCACCGGCGTGCGTTTCAGCACCACGGAAAATCCCGATGATTTTGGCGTTAACGTCAAACTGCTGGGCGACTGGCAGCCGGCGAAACTGGCCATGCTGCCCGCCAGCGTGAGCAGTAAGCTGGGCGGCAGTCTGGCGTGGCAGGGCAATGTCGACATCACGCTGCCGCATCAGGGTGGGGCGCGCTACAAGGTTGATATCAACGGTGACGGCAAGACAGTGAGCAGTCACTTACCTCCACCGCTGGATAAAGAAGCCGGTGAGGCACTGCCTATCGCCATTAATGCCAGCGGCGATTTGCACAGTTTTAACCTCAGCGGCAGCGTGCGTGAGCACCATCGCTTTAACAGCCGCTGGCTGCTGGAGCCGCAGCTGCGCGTCGATCGCGGTATCTGGCTGAATGATGCCAAAAGCACGCCGGCGCTACCGGATCGGCGCGGGATGGTGCTTAATCTGCCGGCGCTGGACGGCGAAGCCTGGCTGGGGCTGATGACCGGCGCGACGGGTTCACGCAATGCGCAGGGCGAGACGGACATCGGCGGCGCACTGCTGCCGGGCGATGTGACGTTGCGCACCCCGACCCTGACGCTCGGCGGCCAGCAGTGGCACGATGTTAATGCCACGGTGACCCAGGGCGTGGGCGGCAGCACGCAGCTGCAGCTGGAGAGCCGCGAAGCGCGCGGCAGCCTGCGAACCGCACAACACGCGCCGTGGCAAATCGACCTGAGCTATCTTTATTACAATCCGCAATGGAGTGAAGACGAAGCGGGCAAGGCCTCCTCGCCGTTCAGCGGGGACAGCGGTATTGATTTCCGCAGCTGGCCAGCGCTGCAGCTCAACTGCGCTGAGTGCTGGCTGCGCGGGCAGAAGTTCGGCCACATTCAGGCCAGGCTCCAGCCGCAGGGAGAGACGTTAGCACTCACTAACGGCAGCGTCGACACCGGCAGCTCGAAGCTCAATGTCGCGGGTGAATGGGTGAACAAAGCGGGCGAGCAGCGCACCTCGCTAAAAGGCAGCCTGAGCGGCAAAAATATCAATGATGCCACCAACTGGTTTGGCATGAACACGCCGCTGCGCGATGCGCCGTTTAAAATTGATTATGACTTGCACTGGCGCTCCGCACCGTGGCAGCCTTCAGAAAAGACGCTGAGCGGCACGCTGAAAACCCATTTCGGCAAAGGGCAGATTGCGGATGTGAACACCGGTCGTGCCGGACAGTTGTTGCGGCTGGTGAGCTTCGATGCCCTGCTGCGTAAGCTGCGCTTCGATTTTAGCGATACCTTTAATGAAGGTTTCTGGTTTGATTCGATCAACGGCACGGCGTGGATTGAAAACGGCGTGATGCGCACCGATAACCTGCTGGTGGATGGCCTCGAAGCGGATATCGCCATGCAGGGCAAAATAGATCTGGTGCAGCGGCAAATCGACATGGAAGCGGTGGTGGCACCGGAGATCGGCGCCTCGGTTGGCGTGGCCACCGCGTTTGTAATTAACCCGGTGGTCGGCGCGGCGGTTTTTGCCGCCAGCAAGGTGCTGGCACCGTTGTGGAATAAGATTTCGCTGCTGCGCTATCACATCAGCGGACCGCTGGATAAGCCGGAAATCAATGAAGTGCTGCGCAAACCGCGCGAAGCCGATAAGAAGTGAATTTGACGCCGTCGGGGAATTGCCGCAGGCTATGACTATCCGAGCACATAATGAGTGAGAAACGATGACTCTGAATCTGGTAAGTGAGCAGTTACTAGCTGCGAACAGCATTAATCAGCAGGACCTTTTTTCCCTGTTAGGGCAGCTTTCAGAACGTCGTCTGGACTATGCCGATCTCTATTTTCAGTCCAGCTTCCATGAATCCTGGGTGCTGGAAGACAAAATCATTAAAGATGGCTCTTATCACATCGACCAGGGCGTGGGCGTCCGCGCGGTAAGCGGGGAGAAAACCGGTTTTGCCTACGCCGATCAAATCAGCCTCAATGCCCTGCGCCAGTCGTCCGAAGCGGCGCGCAGTATTGTGCGCGAGCAGGGCAATGGCAAAGCGCACGCGCTCTCTGCGGTGCTTAACCGTTCGCTGTACGCCCCGGTCAATCCGCTGGACAGCCTGACGCGCGAAGACAAAATCGCGCTGCTGCACCGGGTTGATAAAGTGGCACGCGCCGCCGATCCGCGCGTGCAGGAAGTGAATGCCAGCCTGAGCGGCGTCTACGAGCAGGTGCTGGTCGCCGCCACCGACGGTACGCTGGCGGCGGATATTCGTCCGCTGGTGCGCCTGTCCATTAGCGTTCAGGTCGAAGATCAAGGTAAACGTGAGCGCGGCGCCAGCGGCGGCGGTGCGCGTACCGGCTACGAATTCTTCCTTGCCGATGAGAGCGGTGATGTACGGGCCGATGCCTGGGCGCGCGAAGCGGTGCGCATGGCGCTGGTTAACCTGTCCGCCGTCGCGGCGCCAGCCGGTACGCTGCCGGTGGTGCTGGGTGCGGGCTGGCCAGGCGTGCTGCTGCACGAAGCGGTGGGCCACGGTCTGGAAGGGGATTTCAACCGCCGCGAGACTTCCGTCTTCAGCGGTAAGATGGGCCAGCTGGTGGCGTCCGAACTCTGCACCGTGGTTGACGACGGTACCCTTCAAGGGCTGCGTGGTTCGCTGGCGGTGGATGATGAAGGCGTGCCGGGACAGTACAACGTGCTGATCGAAAACGGCGTGCTGAAAGGCTATATGCAGGACAAGCTCAATGCGCGTCTGATGGGCGTGCCGCCTACCGGAAACGGGCGTCGTGAATCCTATGCACACCTGCCGATGCCGCGCATGACCAACACCTATATGCTGGCGGGCAAATCGACGCCGCAGGAGATCATTGAGAGTGTGGAGTATGGTCTGTATGCCCCTAACTTTGGCGGCGGCCAGGTCGATATCACCTCCGGCAAGTTTGTGTTCTCGACCTCCGAGGCTTATCTGATCGAGAACGGCAAAGTCACCAAACCGGTGAAAGGCGCGACGCTGATCGGCTCCGGCATTGAGGCGATGCAGCAGATTTCCATGGTCGGGAACGATCTGGCGCTGGATAAAGGCGTCGGCGTGTGCGGTAAAGAGGGCCAGAGCGTGCCGGTCGGCGTAGGTCAGCCCACGCTGAAGCTGGATAAAATTACCGTGGGCGGAACGGCTTAAGGTTCATGCTGGTGCGCATCAGGGTACAAACCGGCCACATGGGTAACACTTTAGACCGGGCACATGGGTAACAGTTATAAACGGCATAGCAGAGGAGACTCACTATGCCCTGGACTGAGACTGTTACCATGCAACGCCTTGAATTCATC
>NZ_VWXB01000017.1:0-15385 GCF_011752635.1 Pantoea sp. Cy-640
GACAGGCTCATCCTTGCGTATTATGACCGGGCAGAAAAGCGTATTATCCGGATCGACTGACCACAAAAAGTGTTACCTGTGTGCCCGGTCTGATCTGTTACCCATGTGCCCGGTCGTACCTTTATGCCGACCTTGCCCCCTGCCCCTTATGCCAATCCGCTATAGCCTATAGCCAAATTATTCCTTTCCACGATAGACGCCCCCCACGCTTACCACTACAGTGGACACTTAACTTCCCGCGTCGGAGATTACGCAGCTGACGCTGCTGATGGAGCCTTACCTTATGAGCCTGCCTGCTGTCCTGCTGGAAAACGCCCTCACCTGGCGTCGTCAGTTACATCAACACCCTGAACTGGGTTACCAGGAGCAGCAGACCAGCGAGCTGGTGGCCCAGGTGCTGACCGATGCCGGACTGCAGGTGTTTCGCGGCCTCGCCGGCACCGGCGTGATCGGCACGCTGGAAAACGGTCCCGGTCCGGTCATCGGGCTGCGCGCCGATATGGATGCCCTGCCGATCACCGAAAAAGGCGAGCCGCAGTGGAAATCGAGCCGGCCTGGCGTGATGCACGCCTGCGGTCACGATGGTCACACCGCGATACTGCTTGCCGCAGCCTGTCAGCTGGCCGCCACGCGTAATTTCAAAGGTACGGTACATTTCCTGTTTCAGCCGGCCGAAGAGAATCTCGGTGGTGCGCGCAAAATGGTTGAGGAAGGTCTGTTTCAGCGCTTCCCGATGGATGCCGTGTACGCGATGCACAACTGGCCGGGATTGCCGGTGGGGTCGCTGGCGGTGAATCCGGGCGCGATGATGGCATCGCTGGATTCGTTTGAGATTACGCTACACGGCAAAAGCTGCCATGCGGCGATGCCGGAAAGCGGTGCCGACCCGATGGTGGTCGCCGCCGAGCTGATTCTGGCGCTGCAAACCATCCCGTCGCGCCGCCTGTCACCGCTGGCGTCGGCGGTGGTCAGCGTCACCCAGATTCACGGTGGCGAGGCCATTAACGTCATTCCGGAGCAGATCACGCTGCGCGGTACGGTGCGATGTCTGCAGACCGACGTGCGCAATCGCGTGCGCGGTCTGATTGAAGATTTTGTCACCACCCTGCCGCGCCCGTTTGGCGTCAGCGGCGAGATTCACTGGTATCCCGGCTATCCGGTTACCGCCAACCATGTCGCCCCGGCGGAGCAGGTGCGTGACGTGGCGTGCCAGCTGCTGGGTGAACAGCAGGTGCACTGGCAGGTTAACCCGTCGATGGCGTCTGAAGATTTCGCCTGCATGCTGGAAGCCTGTCCCGGCGCCTATTTCTGGCTCGGCGCTGACGGTGCCACGCCTTCAGCCCCGCTGCACAATGCCAACTATGATTTTAACGATGCGCTGCTGCCGATTGGTATTACGTTCTGGCAGCAGCTGGTGGAGAGCGTACTGATTAAACGCTGATGGCGCTGCTCAGCAAGCCCCTTCAGCTGCGCAGGCGTGCACCCCCTGCGCAACCGCTGCGGTGACAGCCGTCACCGCCCAGGTTTTTCGTGCATGGCCAGCCGGGCAGCCCGGTTAAATTCCCGCCTGCTGTAACCGCGTTTCGGCATCGGCCATTGTTGCGGCTTCGCCGGTCGCCACCAGACAGCACGCCAGCTGCAGGCGCAGCGCCTGCGGCACCGCGCGTTCACCGGCCAGCACCTGACGGATCCACGCTGCGGTATCCTGGGCGCCTTTGCTCTCTGCTAACGCCAGCGCGACCTCTGGCTGCCGTTCGACCCACACTTCCGCTTCTGCGCCGGCACCGCGAATATAATTAATCGCCGGGCAGCGCTGCGGATTGGCATAGACCTCACCTTCAGTGCCGTTCAGCAGAATGGCCGGTGCATCGATATCCTGGAAGAATTTCCCCACGCGCGGCACATATTCCGGATGCGACACGCTCGCCAGCCGCAGCGCGGCGCGTTCGGCAAACGGCGTCGCCAGCTTGGCCAGCGTGTGCGCGCTGTTGCGCACGCCCATGCGCCAGCGCAGCGCCAGCTGTTTAGCCATTGGCGCACATAAATTATCGATGGTGATGAACGCCAGCTCGCCAGCGTCGAGTTTCGCCTGCGCCTGCTGTGCACTGGTCACCGGCGCAATATCCAGCGCCGCCAGCACCGCTTCGCTGGTTACGCGGGTTGGGTCATCGCTGACGCCGTGCAGCAACACCGGAAAACCGAGCTTCACCAGCAGCAGCGCCAGCAGCGGCGTCAGGTTGCCCTGGCGACGCGCGCCGTTATAGCTGGGAATGACGATGGGCATCGGACGCTGTGCCGGGGCCTGCAGCCGCATCATGCGCTGTTGCATCGCGTGGTAGAAGCCGCGCATCTCTGCTTCCCCTTCGCCTTTGATGCGCAGCGCAATCAGCACGCCACCCAGTTCGAGATCCGGCACCTCGTCCGCCAGCATCGCGCTGTAAAGCGCCACGGCAGTGTCAAAGTCGATATCGCGTGCGTGATTCTTGCCGCGGCCAATCTCTTTAATGATCTTATTCAGTTCCATCATACTTCCCGCTTCCAGGGCGCGCCGTCACCCGGCGGCCAACAATCGTGCATCCGGCTGTTGCCGCATACTCAGGATTTCTTGCTGCGCTTCGCCGGTTTGTCCGCTTCCGGCACCGGCGGTTGTTCAATCGGAAACACCGGCAGCGCGGCCAGCAGGCGGCTGCCGTAGGTTTTACTCAGCAGCCGGCGATCGTAAATGACGATTTCACCAAAACACTGATGGCTGCGGATCAGACGCCCGACCTGCTGGATCAGCGTAAACGACGCGCTGGGTAAACTTTGTACTTCAAACGGGTAGCGTTTCAGGCTCTTCAGCCACTCCCCTTCGGTCAAAATTACCGGACTGTCTACCGGCGGAAAAGCAATTTTATGGATGTGCACCTGCGACAACAGATCGCCTTTCAAATCGAGCCCTTCGGCAAAAGATTGCAGGCCAACCAGAATGCTGCTTTGTCCGGCGGTCACCCGTTGCCGGTGAAGCTCCACCAGCCGTGAACGCGGCTGATCGCCCTGCACCAGCATCGACAGACGCAGCTCCGGCACCAGGCTGACAAACTGCTGCATCGCCCGTCCGCTGGCAAACAGCACCAGCACGCCTTTGTGCTGCTGCGCCTGCATTTGCTGGCGGAAGAAGCGCGCCATCTCAGCAATGTGCTCCGCTTCATTGGCCAGCAGCGGCTCATAGCGCATTTGCGGGATGATCAGCTTGCCCTGATCGACATGATTAAACGGCGAGTCGAGTGCCACAAAGCGGTCGCCGGCCTTTTGGTTCAGGCCGGACATCTCCTGCAGGCGATTAAAGCTGTTCAGCGAACGCAGGGTAGCCGAGGTCACCACCACGTGCGGGATTTTGCGCCACAGCAGCTTTTCCAGCTGGTCGCTGACGCGAATCCCGGCGCAGTGAAACAGCAGATGCGCCTGGCCGTCACGAATTTCACGCGTCACCCATTTCGACACCGGCGCGTTGGACGCTTTTTCCATCGCCGCCAGTCGCCACAGTTTGCTGATGGATTCAAACCAGCCGAAGTGGCGATTGAGCTGCAGGATGGCTTTGTGCAGCCGCATGATATCGGCCTTGCCGGTCTGTTCGCCCAGCTCGTTGAGCAGCCCTTCGCTCAGGCCACGCAGCGCATCACTCAGCTTAAACAGCCGCGCGCACAGGGTCAGCAGTTCTGGCGGCAGCTCACCGAGCACAAAGCGAAACTCGCCTGGCTGATTGTCGCGCGGCAGCAGAGGATTGAGCGCGTTACACAGCGTCTGCAGCTGCTCGCGCATCTCATCACAGTGCCCTTTCAGACGCTCGGGATTGCTCAGTGGCGGCGGGGATTTCGGCCGGAACTGCGCCATGATGGTCTCCACCAGCCGCACAAACAGATCGAGCTGCAGGCTGCTCCAGCCCGGCGTGATCTCCGCGCTCATCTCCAGCGCATCACGCGCCACTTCCGGCAGATGGTGCCCTTCATCCAGCACCAGCATCAGGTGTTTGGCCGGCGGCAGCACCGACTCATTCTCCATCGCCGCCATCACCAGCGCATGGTTCGCCACCACCACATCGGCCTGCTCGATTTCGCGTCGCGCCACAAAGAACGGGCATTCGCGATACCAGCGGCAGTGGTGTGCCAGGCAGTTCGCTTTATCAGTGGAGAGGCGCTGCCACAGGCTGTCGTCAATCGCCACGTCGCTGTGATCGCGCAAGCCATCCCACTTATAGCTGCTGAGGTCTTTCTCCAGCCGCGCGCAGAATTTCTGCTCCTCTTTCGAACCGGTCACCGCCTGTTCGTCGAGATACAGCAACAGATCGCCCTGCTGATCGTCCGTGGCTGCCAGCGCGGTCAGGTTGCGCGGACAGACATAGCGCCCGCGACCAAAAGCCGCGGTGAAGGTGAGGTCAGGAATAATTTTCTTTAATAGCGGCAGATCTTTACTGAAGATCTGATCCTGCAGCGCCACGTTGGCGGTGCTGATGACTAAACGTTTCTCTTCGGCGCGGCTGACCGCAATGCCGGGAATCAGGTAGGACAAGGTTTTGCCGACGCCGGTGGGCGCCTCAATGGCCAGATGGCGCCCCTCGTCACCGGCCAGACTCTTCGCCACTTCGGCGATCATCTGGCGCTGCGGCGCGCGTGGGATAAAGTCAGGAACCTGCTGCTGCAGCGCCTTATACCATTGCGCAATCTGGCTTTTTATCGCTGCTGTCAGGGCCATAGTGAATACTGTTGGTTAAACCGGCCTGTATTTTTACACAGTATTGCCGCAGCGTCAGCTTTCGCGCTCAGTTTTTCGCGCTGGATTCAGAATTTCGCGCATCGCGCGGATCAGCGGCTCGCGCGCGCGGCCGCGCCGGAAGGCGAACGAAAACGGCGCGCGAAAGTGAAAATGGTGGGGCAGCAGGCGCAGCAACTGGCCCTGCTGCTCGCGGCTGCGCGCGTAATGTTCGGGCAAAAAGCCGATATAGCGCCCGGAGAGAATCAGCGTCAGCTGCGCTTCAATGCTCTCCACCGAGGCGGTGCTATGGCGGAAACCGCGCTTGTTCAGCTCCTGCTGGTTCCAGTAGCGCCGCGTTACCATGCCGGTCTGCTGCACGCGACGCACATCCGCATCGCCCTGCGCCAGCGCATGCTGCGGACTGCAGTACAGCCACTGCTGCTCCTCGTACAGCGGCAGCGTCACCAGATTGCTGGCGCGCAGCGGAAAGTGCCCGATGGCCAGGTCGAGCCGATCTTCCAGCACCTGCTGCTGCAGTTCGTTGGGCTCGCACACGCTGAGGGTGAGAAACACCGCCGGAAAACGCTGGTTAAAACGGGCGATAACCGCCGGCAGATCCAGCGTGCTGTCGGTGACGGTAGCGTCGACCACGCCGAGCGCAAACGTGCCGCCCTGCGCGCTTTTCAGCGTCTCCACCTGCGACTGCCAGCCGCTCAGGGTCGCCAGCATTTCCCGGGTATAGGCGTAGAACTGTTCGCCTTTGCTGGTCAGCGCAAAGCCTGCGCGCCCGCGCTGGCACAGGATAAAGCCCAGCTGGCTTTCCAGTTCACTCATGTAGGCGCTGATGGCCGGCGTGGTCATGTTCAGCGCCTGCTGCGCACGCGAATAGCCCTGGTTTTCCACCACGCTGGCGAACACCTGCAGCAGTTTCAGATTGGGTAAGGTTGGCACCGCACTTCCTTCAGGGATTGCTGACAATAGTTAACGAATCGCTGAAGTGATTATCGGCTGACAGGGATTTTTTCTGCAAGCCGCTTTGGCGATGATGCAGCCATTCCCTGAAAAAGAGAGCTTTCGCTATGTCGCAACAAAATTTGCTGTTCCCGGCGCGCGTGCTGCGTGGTGCGGGTGTGATTAACCAGCTGGGGGCCATCTGCGCCGGGCTGGGCCAGCGCGCACTGCTGATTGGCGGCCAGCGCGCGATGCAGGCGGTGGCGACGCAGGTGAAGCTGCAACTCGACGCCGCTGGCGTCACGCTGCTGGCACCGGTGTGGTTTGGTGGCGAAACCTCGCTTAACCATATCGAACGGCTGGCGGCGTTAGCGGTTGAACAACAGGCAGAGGTGCTGATCGGTACGGGCGGCGGCAAGGCGCTGGACACGGTTAAAGCGGTGGGCGCGCAGCTCGGGCTGCCGGTGATAACCGTCCCGACGATTGCCGCCACCTGCGCTGCGGTGACCCCGCTGACCATTCGTTACGACGATAACGGCAACTTCTTTGATATTTTCCCGCTGCCACAGGCACCGGCGGCGGTGATCATCGACAGTGAGTTGCTGGCAGCCGCCCCTGCCCGCTGGCTGGCCGCGGGCCTCGGCGATACGCTGGCTAAATGGTATGAGTTCCGGGCGGTAAGCACGCGCCATCCGGCACGCACCGGCAATGCGCTGTCATCGCTGGCGCACAGCCAGATCTGCTATGAGGTAATCGCGGAGCACGGTCCGGCGGCTTACGCAGCGGTGCTGCGCGGTGAGAGCGGCACTTCGCTCGATCAGGTGCTGGACGCGATTTTTACCTGGGCCGGTCTGACCTCGCTGATGAGCAATGGCGCCCACGCCGCCGCTGCGCATGCCATTTATGAAGGCTTCACCTTCTGCGACAAAACGCGCGAGTTTGGTCACGGCCTGCTGGTGGGTTACGGCAATTTGTGCCTGCTGGCGCTGGAGGATCGCAGCGACGAAGAGCTGGTGGATGAGATGCGCCTGGCGCGCGACTGCGGCGTACCGTTGACGCTGGCCGAGATTGCCGCGCTGGAGGAGAGCGAGCTGGCGTTGATTATACGCGAATCTGTCCACGCGCCGGATATGGCGAACATGGCCGAACCGGTCAACGAAGCGCGGTTGCGGGCGGCGATGGCGCGGATTGAAGGGCTGGCGGAACGGGTTTGATTAAGGAAACCGCGAATCGCACCCTGGTCGTAGCGGCGCGATTCATCGCGCAATAAATTGCGCCGCTACGAAAAGTGCCCTTGTTTTGAATGTATTTAAACGTTAACAGACACGCATTTCGCCATGGCTGGCGCCCCACTGTTACCGGGTCGCCAGCAACGCCGCGACTTGCTGCACATCCGCCACGTTATCCAGCGTCAGACACAGCGTTTCCAGCTGCTGCACCTGTGTCGCCGGCAAGACGCGCGCGGCGAGGCTACGGTATTTGGCGCGCAGCGCCGCGTCGCTCAGCGGATTTGCCGGCGATCCGGACGGCACCGCGACGTGCTGCTGCCACTGCTGGCCCTGCACCGTTTCCAGCCGGACCCACGGCTCATCATCGCGCCCCTGCTGGTGGTCAATCTCCAGCTCAATACGCGCCATCAGCGCAGCAGCTTCCGCACTCAGGCGACGGCTGTCGTCATAACTTGCCAGCTCCGCAGAGCCGAACAGCGCACGCGCCGTCAGCGCATACGGCAGGCTCATTTGCGCGGCGGCGAGGCTGGTGAGTTCACGCGTGCCGCACATCTCCAGCAGGAACGGATTGAGCCCAACCACAATGCGTGCAATATCCCCGGTCGCCACCGCATGCTGCTCAAGCAGCAGACCCAGCGCATCGATCGCCGCATGCGTACCGCGACAGGCGGCGTACGGCTTGATGGAACAGCGCGCCAGTTTCCACATCTCGCCCAGTTGATCCGTGAGCGCGGCGGGCTGTTGCATTTCACCGGCCAGGGTTTGCAGAAAGCCGCCCCAGCGCGCCTCAAATACCGCGGCCGGTCCGCTGATGCCGCGCTGTGCCAGCAGCGCCGCCTGTACGCCCCCTTCCGCCGCGCGCGCCGCGTGCAGCTTTTTGGTGTGTGAGCCATCATGAATAAAGCCCCACAGACCACCACTGAAGCTGGCGGCGATGCCCAGCGCCGAGGCACACTGCGCGGCCGGCAGCCGCAGTAAACAACTGACGGCAGCCGCCGCGCCAAAAACGCCACAGCTGGCAGTTGAGTGCCAGCCCGCACCGTTGTGCGCCGCATAACCCCCGCAGGCTTCCAGCACGCGACGGCCGATGTCATAACCCACGACCATCGCGGTGAGAAATGCCCGCCCGTCGACCGGCTGCGTCGCCAGCGGCAGTGCCGCCAGCAGCGCCGGTAACACCACGGCACCGGAGTGATCGCAGCCGCCGGTGTCGTCCAGTTCATACATGTGCGCCGCCACGCCGTTGAGCCACGCCGCCTGGCGCGGGGAAGCTTGCTGCGCACAGCCCCACAACTGCGCCACGGCGCTGCCGCCCTCTTCGGCCACCAGCGCCCGGCATTCGCGCCAGATCGGGCTGTCACAGCCCGCCAGCGCCGCGCCGAGCGTATCCAGCAGATGGCGCTTCGCCTGCGCTACCAGCGGTTCCGGCAGCTGGGCAAAGCGGGTGGCCGCGATGAAATCCGCCAGCCGATCAAGCGTGGTGTTCATGTTCACCTCCGCTGACCCGGGCAAACACCTCTGCCGGATGATCGGCATCGTTATCCGGCTGCGTCTGCCAGTGCGCGGCCACCTGGCCGGCAGTAGCGATCCACACCTCATGCTGCTGCAGCGTCTCCAGAAGCTGACGCAGCAGGCCAATGCGCCCGGCGGTGCCGATAATTTCCGGGTGCAGCCGCAACAGGTAGCACAGGCCGAAACGGTGAAAACCGTGGAAATCCTGCGTCAGGTTAGCCAGCGTTTCGCCATAGGGCGCGATGCGCGACTGTCCGGGCGGAATCGCCGGGCTGAGGTTGAAGGCAAAATAGGGCGCATCCTCCAGCGTGTAGTGCATGGGCAGCTCCACCAGCCGGGTGCCGGGGTGAAAATAGGGTAAGTCATCACCGCGCCAGCTGGAGGACCAGCGGATGCCGTGCGTCGCCAGCGCCGCAGCGAGGCCCGGTTTCCACTGGCCGGCCGGCGTGCGAAACCCTGCAATCGGCTGGCCGGTCAGCTGCGCCAGCCGCTCGCAGCCGCGCGTTACGCTGGCAATCTGCTGCGCCAGCGTCAACGCCGAGAAGTCTTCGTGTCGCTCACCGCTGCAGGCGATCTCATGCCCGGCGGCGACAATACGCTGCAGCACCTGCGGCTGCTCTTCGGCGACGATGGCCGGCAAGCACCAACTGGCCAGCAGCTGTTTCTCCGCCAGCAGATCCAGCAGGCGATCAACGCCGCGCAGCGTGCCATAGCGCCACACCGACAGGGTTTTATCGCGCCCGGCGACCGCAGGCGCCTGCGTCAGGATGCCGTGAATATCGTGATAGTCGATGGTAATGATGGCCGCCGATTGTTTGCCCGACGGCCAGCGTGAATGTTCAGTCATGTTGCTGCTCCTGCAAATACCACGCGGCCACCGCATCACAGCGCGCAAACCACACATCGTCGCGCGCCGTCATGTGGGCAAACAGCTGCTCCAGCAACAGCAAACGGCCAGGCTGCCCGGAAATTTTCGGGTGGAACAGCGTGGTCAGGCACAGTCCTTCCGCCATCGCGCCGTCAAATTCGCGCTGCCAGTTGTCACCGGTGTGCGCATAGCTGGCGATGCGGTCGCCGCCCTGCGGAAAATCCGGCTGGCGCGTGTAGGCCAGCGAGGCGTAATCATCCATCTCCCATTTGCCGGGAATCTCCACCAGCGGCGTATGCCCGGCGACGGCAATGCTGTACGGCCGATCGTCACCGCGCATGCTGCTGGAGTAAATCACCCCGGCTTCCCGCAGAATCTGCGGCGTTTCGGCGTGCCAGTCGCCGGAAGGAGTGCGAAAACCGCAGGCGCGGATACCAAGATGTTGCTGAAAGATGGCGGCAGAGCGCGCCATCACGGCGCGCTGTTCATCTGGCGTAATCGCCCAGAACGATTCGTGGCGATAACCGTGATAGGCCACTTCGTGGCCCTGTTCGATAATCGCCTGGCACTGCCGCGGCCACTGCTCCACCACCCACGCCGGCACAAAAAACGTGGCCGGCAGTTGGAAGGCGCGCAGCAGATCCAGCAGCCGACCGAGCGCGCGAAACGGCCCGTAGGCGCCAAAGGTGAAATACTCTGGTGTTGACCACAGGCTGCCATTGAGCATGGCATCGCCAGTGGGACCATCAAGATCAAACGCCAGCGCCATACAGCCACGCTTGCCCTGCGGCCAGCGCACTGCGCCCGGTTGTTGCATACGCCCGCTCCTTAGCCCTGATTCACCGTAGCTTCGGCAATGCCGTTGTCGCTCAGGCCCCATTTGCTGAGGATTTTCTGGTAGCTGCCATCGGCAATCATGGCATTAATGGCTGCCTGAATCGCCGTGGTCAGCTCACCGGCATCTTTACCCAGCGCCATGCCGGTGTACTGGAATGAAAAGGCTTTATCCAGCGGCTTAAAGGTGCCTTTTTCCAGGTTCATGATGTACGGCAGGGTTTCGCTGCCCTGTACCGCGCCATCCAGACGACGCTGACGCAGCTGCGTGCGCGCATCGGCGGTGCCTTCCGCGCCCACCACGATAATCGCGGGTTTACCGGCCGCTTCGCAGTGCGCTTTTGACCAGGTGGCAATCTCCTGCGGGAAGGTGGTGCGGCGGCTGGTGCCTACTTTTTTGCCGCACAGATCGGTGGCGCTGTTGATGTCGCTGCGCGCCGCCAGGGTGTAGAACTGCGGACCGGTTTTGAAGTAGTCGATAAAGTTAACCACCTTCTGCCGCTCTTTGGTGTCGGTCATGCCGGACATCACCAGATCGACGCGTTTGGTCACCACCGCGTTGACCATCTGTTCAAACGCGATCTCCTGCCAGTTAACCTTCACGCCCAGCTTCTCGCCAATTGCCTGGCCCAGCTCATAATCGACGCCGCTCAGCTGATTGGTGGCCGGATCTTTAAAATCCATCGGCGGGTAGTTCGGCATGATGGCGACGGTCAGCCCTTTCTCTTTGATACTGGCCGGTACGGCAATCTCCGCCCAGGCAGAGGATTGCAGCAGCAGCGCGGCACTGATGGCACTCAATAACAGTTTTTTCATCTATTCACCCCGGTCACGTTAAAGAAGAATCGCGTTGATAAAGTTTTTCATCCGTGGGTTTTGCGGGTTCAGCAGAATCTCTTCCGGTGCGCCCTGCTCAATAATGCGTCCCTCATCCATAAACACCACCTGGTTGGCGACCTCACGCGCAAAGCCCATTTCGTGGGTCACCACCAGCATGGTGGTGCCTTCTTTTGCCAGCTGGCGCATCACCGCCAGCACTTCACCGACCATCTCCGGATCGAGCGCAGAGGTCGGTTCATCAAACAGCATCAGTTTGGGTTTCATCGCCAGCGCGCGGGCAATCGCCACGCGCTGCTGCTGACCGCCGGAGAGTGACTGCGGATAGTCGTGCGCTTTGTGCGCCAGTCCGACGCGATCCAGCAGCGCCATCGCCTCTTCGCTGGCCTCGCGTTTCGGGCGCAGCAGCACGCGACACGGTCCCTCGATGATGTTCTCCAGCGCGGTCTTGTGCGGAAACAGGTTGAAGCGCTGAAATACCATGCCGGTCTGCAGCCGCTGGCGCGCAATCTGTTTGTCACTCAGCGGGTGCAGCTTGTTGCCGGCAATGCGATAGCCCGCCAGTTCGTTGTCGACCCAGATGCCGCCCTGATCCACTTTTTCCAGCTGGTTGATACAGCGCAGAAAGGTGCTCTTACCGGAACCCGACGGGCCGAGAATGCACATCACCTCGCCGTAGTTCACTTCCAGGCTGACGTCCTTCAGCGCGTGGAACTGATCGAAATATTTGTTCACCTTGACGGCGCGCACGATGTTTCTCATCTCTCACTCCCGGTTACTGGCGACGACGATGGCCGCGTGAGAAGTAGCGTTCCAGCTGGCTCTGTCCGAACGACAGCAGCGTCACGATAATCAGGTACCAGATGCCCGCCACAAACAGCAGCTCCATCACGCGCGCGTTGGCGAAGTAAATGGTTTGTGCGTTGTACAGCAGCTCGGAGTACTGAATCATGCTGGCCAGACTGGTGGTTTTGATCATGCTGATGAACTCATTGCCGACCGGCGGCAGAATCACCCGCATCGCCTGCGGCAGAATGATGCGCTGCAGCGCCTGCAAACGCGGCATGCCGATGGCTTTGGCGGCTTCATACTGACCGGTATCCACCGATAACAGCCCGGCGCGCACCACTTCTGAGGTGTACGCGCCCTGATTGATGCTCAGGCCAAGCAGCGCAGCGAGAAACGGCGTCATCACCGTGACGGTTTGCACGCTGAACAGACCGGGAATGCTGATGGTGGGAAACACCAGCGCCAGGTTGAACCACAGCAGCAGTTGCAGAATCAGCGGCGTGCCGCGAAAGATCCACGCATAGCCCACCGCGATATAGTGCAGCACCGGATTGGGCGACATGTACATGATGGCGGTGATGACGCCAAACAGGATGCCCAGCGCCATCGCCAGCACCGACATAATCAGCGTGTTAACCACGCCGTTAAGGATTGCCTGCGCGGTGAAGAACTGGCCGACGAACGACCACTCAATATTGCCGTGCGCAAAGGCGTTAACCAGCAGCGCCAGCAGCACGAGGATCACTGCCGATGCGGTGATGCGGCCATAATAGCGGCGCGGCACCACCTGATAGCGATCGAGATCGTAATGGGTCTGGACGCGGCCATTGTTGACCGACGGTTCAACCGGTGTGGTGTGTGACATAGACTCTCCTCAGGCGCGCGGTCCGGCGTAATCATCGGTCCAGCGCTGCTGGTCCTGCATCAGGGTTTGCAGACGGGCCAGTTGCTCGCGCACCCGTGCCGGCGCGGTGCCGCCGTAGCCGCTGCGGGCTGCCAGCGCCGCTTCCAGCGTTAACGCCTGACGCACCTCGGGCGTGAGCCGTGCATCGACGCCGTGCAGCTGCGCATCGCTGAGATCGGCCAGGCCGCAGTTTTCGCGTTCGCACAGCTGCACCAGCTGGCCGGTAATCTCGTGCGCCTCGCGGAATGGCACGCCGCGCATTGCCAGCCAGTCGGCCACTTCGGTCGCCAGCGTAAAGCCATCCGGCGCCTGCTCGCGCATCACCTCAGTATTGAATTTCAGCGTCGCCATCATGCCGGCCATGGCAGGCAGCACCATCAGCAGCGTGTCGACCGCATCAATCACGTTACGTTTGTCGTCGCTGAGATCGCGGTTGTAAGAGAGCGGCATGGCTTTCATGGTGGTCAGCAGCGCCATCAGGTTACCGACCAGCCGGCCGCTGCGGCCGCGCGTCAGCTCGGCAATGTCCGGATTTTTCTTCTGCGGCATGATCGAGCTGCCGGTGGCGTAACTGTCGTGCAGCTCCACCCAGCGGAACTGCCGTGACGCCCACAGGCACACCTCTTCGCACAGCCGGGACAGGTTGATGCCGATCATGCTGGTGACGAACAGGAATTCCGCGGCGTAGTCGCGGCTGGCGACCGCATCGATCGAGTTTTCACACGGCGCCAGATAAGCGAGATCGGCAGCGGCCAGCTGTGGCTGACGCGCAATTGCCGAACCGGCCATCGCCGCCGCGCCCAGCGGACAGCGCGCGCTGCGGCGATCCCAGTCCTGCATACGCTCAATGTCACGCGCGAAGGATTGGGCATGCGCCAGCAGCTGATGGCCAAACACAATCGGCTGCGCCTGTTGCAGATGGGTGAAGCCGGGCGCGACGCTGTCAGTGTGTTGCGCGGCCTGCGTCACCAGCGCCTGCTGCAACTGCAACAGCGCGCTCACCAGCTTGCGGCCGTTATCCCGCAGGTAGAGGCGCAGATCGTTGACGGTCTGATCGTTGCGTGAACGGCCGGCACGCAGCTTGCCGCCCAGCGCGCCGAGGCGTTCTGTCAGCGCGCGTTCGATGAAGGTATGCACGTCTTCATCGGCGGCAATCGGCTGCAGCTGGCCAGCGCGATAATCGGCGTCCAGCGCGTCAATCGCCGCCAGCATGGTATCCAGCTCGTCAGCACTCAATAGCCCGGCCCGCGCCAGCTCGCGCGCATGGGCGCGGCAACCGGCGAGGTCGTACGGCGCCAGCGCAAAGTAATAATCCGGGCTACGCGACAGCGCGGTTAAACTGGCTGCCGGAGCCGCTTCAAAACGTGCGCCCCATAACAGTTCGGCATTCTCAGACATGCTATTTCCCTCACAAATCAGCCGCAGCAATATGAAAAAGTTTGGATTCAGCCGGCAGCGATAATAAAAACTTATTTTATTGCCACGCTGGCAAATAGGTGGTATTTCAGATTCACTGTACTTTCACCGCAATTATTCCGGAGTTGAATAGCAAAAATGGAAAGTAAAGTTTCCCAGTCTGGAAACAATGCGAATAATCGCGGCGATAATGCGGTTCTGGCGCTGAGTAATATCGACTTAAAATTGCTGCGGGTATTTAAATGCGTGGTGGAAGCAGGCGGATTAACCGCCGCCAGTCACGAATTAAATATTGGCCTGGCGGCGATCAGTAAACAGGTTTCTGACCTGGAGATTCGGCTGGGCATGACGCTGTGCAGCCGCGGCCGTGAAGGTTTTGAGCTGACGCAGTACGGCATCAATGTTTATCAGGCCACGCTGGAGCTGTTCGTATCGCTCAACCTGTTTCGCGAGCGGCTGCACAACAGTCGCAACGAGCTGCTGGGCGACATCGCGATTTGCGTGGTGGATAACACCATTAGCGATCCGCACTCACCGGTCACCAGTGCGGTGCAACAGTTGCACCAGAAAGCGCCAAAGGTGCAGATTCGTCTGCAGACCGCACAGCTGGATGATATTGAACGCGGCATAAGCGAAGGGCGTTTTCATTGCGGCATTGCGCCCGTGTATGAAATGAAAAATGAGTTTGATTACTTCGAACTTTATAAAGAATACGCGAAATTATATTGCGCTGCGTCACATCCTCTCTATTGCGGATCTTGCGATAAAAATATTTCGGTGGATGTATTACGTCAGCAGAAAATTATTAATCATTTATATGTTACCCCACGCGATGAACGCCGCCTGATTCCGGTGCAGGAGAGCGGTGTGCAGGCGGTGCAGGTGGAATCGGTGGCCATGCTGATTTTAACCGGTCACTTTATTGGGTATTTACCGGAACATTATGCCGCTCCGTTTATTGCCCGCGGACAATTGTGTGAGCTGGGCGATGACACGCTGCGGCGCGAAACCGCATTTTGTCTGGTGATGAAGAAAGGCCGGAAAATAAATCCGATCATCCGGCTGTTTATGCAGGCGCTGGGGTTGAGCGATGCGGCGGCGGCGCACTGATTTGGTGCGTGTGACCGGGTTTCTGCTGGCACGGGATGGGAAAGTGTACGCTGATGCCCTCACCCCGGCCCTCTCCCTGTACAGTCCGGGGACATGGCAGACAGGTGTTCGGGGACATAGTGAACACTTTTTAACATCCTTTACCCATGGTGATCGACTTTTTCTTCAGGTCGATCACCCCCACTTTTGTGCTGTACCACCACA
>NZ_VWXB01000018.1:0-12485 GCF_011752635.1 Pantoea sp. Cy-640
TCTTCGACAGGCTCATCCTTGCGTATTATGACCGGGCAGAAAAGCGTATTATCCGGATCGACTGACCACAAAAAGTGTTACCTGTGTGCCCGGTCTGATCTGTTACCCATGTGCCCGGTCGTACCTTAATGCGCACCCTACATAAAGCCGGTAGTGCTCCTGTAGTGTCGCCATTCATGGCGACCTGATAAAAACCGTGCAGTTACCCCGCAGGTTCGGCATTTATACCGGTGCGCATTAATGCGCACCCTACATAAAGCCGGTAGTGCTCCTGTAGGGGCGCCATTCATGGCGACCTGATAAAACCGGGCAGTTACCCCGCAGGTGCGGCATTTATACCGGTGCGCATTAATGCGCACCCTGGGAAAAACCGGGCAGTGATCCTGTAGGGTCGCCATTCATGGCGACCTGAGATGCAGCGCTGGCAAACATCAGGCCAACAACGGCGCTATTCCGGAACATTCACCCGCCACTTTTCGCTATCCTTATTCCGTGCCACAACACCACAGGAGGTGAGCATTGAATATTATTGCGATCATGGGACCGCACGGCGCGTTCTACAAAGATGAACCGATTCGCGAACTGGACGCGGCGCTGAAGCTGCAGGGTTTCCAGACCGTTTATCCCAACAATGCCAGCGACCTGCTGAAACTGATTGAACACAACCCGCGCGTCTGCGGGGTGATATTTGACTGGGACGACTACAGCCTGGCGCTGTGCAGCGACATCAATCAGCTTAACGAATCACTGCCGCTGTATGCCTTCATCAACACCCATTCGCAGATGGATGTCAGCATTAATGAAATGCGCATGGCGCTGCACTTCTTCGAATACGCGCTCAACGCCGCTGACGATATCGCACTGCATATCCGGCAGTACACCGATGAGTACATCGACAAAATTATGCCGCCGCTGACCAAAGCGCTGTTCACCTACGTCAAAGAGGGGAAATACACCTTCTGCACGCCGGGCCACATGGGCGGCACGGCGTTTCAGAAAAGCCCGGTCGGCAGCCTGTTCTATGATTTCTTCGGCGCCAACACGCTGAAAGCGGATGTTTCGATCTCGGTCACCGAACTGGGCTCGCTGCTCGATCACACCGGTCCGCACCTCGAAGCAGAAGAGTATGTGGCGCGCACCTTTGGCGCTGAGCAGAGCTATATGGTCACCAACGGCACCTCGACTTCAAATAAAATCGTCGGAATGTACGCCGCACCGGCCGGCAGCACGGTACTGATTGACCGCAACTGCCACAAATCGCTGACCCATCTGCTGATGATGAGCGACATCATCCCCATCTGGCTCAAACCGACACGCAACGCGCTGGGCATCCTGGGTGGCATCCCTAAGCGCGAATTCACCCGCGACAGCATCCAGCAGAAAGTTAACGCGACCCCGCGCGCCAGCTGGCCGGTGCATGCGGTGATCACCAACTCAACCTACGACGGTCTGCTGTATAACACGCAATACATCAAACAGACGCTGGACGTGCCGTCCATCCATTTCGATTCCGCCTGGGTGCCGTACACCAATTTTCATCCCATCTACAGCGGCAAAAGCGGCATGAGCGGCGAGCGTATCCCCGGCAAAGTGATCTATGAAACCCAGTCGACTCACAAACTGCTGGCGGCGTTCTCACAGGCGTCGCTGATTCACATCAAGGGCGATTACGATCACGACACCTTCAACGAAGCCTACATGATGCACACCACCACCTCGCCGAGCTACGCGATCGTCTCTTCGATTGAGACCGCGGCGGCGATGCTGCGCGGTAATCCGGGCCGGCGGCTGATTAATCGCTCGGTGGAGCGCGCGCTGCATTTTCGCCGCGAGATCCAGCGGCTGCGCGAAGAGTCTGACGGCTGGTTCTTTGATATCTGGCAGCC
This sequence comes from Pantoea sp. Cy-640, assembly GCF_011752635.1. Lineage (NCBI taxonomy): Bacteria > Pseudomonadati > Pseudomonadota > Gammaproteobacteria > Enterobacterales > Erwiniaceae > Pantoea > Pantoea sp. Cy-640. The sequence goes on from NZ_VWXB01000018.1 coordinate 1,887, forward strand.
GGAGCAGGTGGATGAAGCCGAATGCTGGCCGATTCAGCCGGGCGACGAGGCGTGGCACGGCTTTACGCACGCCGATCGCGATCATATGTACCTTGATCCCATCAAAGTCACCATACTTACGCCGGGCATGAGCGAACTGGGCCAGATGGCGGAAGAGGGCATTCCGGCCGCGCTGGTGGCGAAATTCCTCGACCAGCGTGGCATCGTGGTGGAGAAGACCGGACCGTACAATTTGCTGTTCCTGTTCAGCATTGGCATCGATAAAACCAAAGCGATGAGCGTGCTGCGCGGACTGACGGAGTTCAAACGCGCCTACGATCTCAACCTGCGGGTAAAAAACATGCTGCCGGATCTGTATGCTGAAGATCCTGACTTCTACCGTAATATGCGCATCCAGACGCTGGCGCAGGGCATTCATCAGCTGATCCTGCAGCACGATTTGCCGCGTCTGATGCTGCGGGCATTTGACGTTCTGCCGGAGATGAAGATGACGCCGCACCAGGCGTTTCAGCGGCAGGTGCAGGGACAGGTGGAAACCGTGGACATTCGCGAGCTGGTCGGGCGGATTTCAGCCAACATGATCCTGCCTTATCCGCCAGGCGTGCCGCTAGTGATGCCGGGCGAGATGATTACCGAACAGAGCCGGGCGGTGCTGGATTTCCTGCTGATGCTCTGTACCATCGGGCGGCACTATCCCGGCTTTGAAACGGATATTCACGGTGCCACGCTCACCGACGACGGTCGCTATCTGGTGCGCGTGCTGCGCGACGAGCCTGCGCGCTAACTTCAGATAATTGCCTCTTTTCAGCGCCGCGCCGGGCACGTAGGCTAAGCGGCTCAGAATACTTTCGGAGCCGCTATGCTGCAGATAAAACAGATCCACCACATCGCCATTATTGCCACCGATTATCAGCGCAGTAAGGCGTTTTACTGCGACGTGCTGGGCTTTGAGCTGCTGGGTGAATACTATCGCGCTGAGCGCGACTCATGGAAAGGCGATCTTGGCCTTAATGGCGTCTATACCATTGAGCTGTTCTCATTTCCTGCGCCGCCGCCGCGCGTCAGCGGACCGGAAGCGTGCGGGCTGCGCCATCTGGCGTTTTGTGTGGATGATGTCGAACAGTCGGTTGCCGCGCTGGCAGAAAAGGGCGTGGTGTGCGAGCCGATCCGCATCGATGCTCTCACCGGTAAAGCCTGTACCTTCTTCCCCGATCCGGACGGTTTGCCGCTGGAGCTGTATCAGGCGTAAAATAGCGCGCGCAGTGAGCCGCAATCCGGCGGTTCACCTCAACGGAATGCGTGCATGTCCTTTTCTCATCTTGCTGCGCTGCTGCCAGCCGATGCCCGCTGCGTGCTGGCATTCAGCGGCGGGCTCGATTCCAGCGTTCTGCTGCATCAGTTAGTGAACTGGCAACGCCAGCAGCCGCAGCTGCACGTGCGCGCATTACACGTGCATCATGGTTTAAGCCCCAACGCCGATCGCTGGGCGGCGCACTGCCAGCAGCAGTGTCAGCAGTGGCACATTCCCTGTGAGGTGCTGCGCGTGCAGGTGGACGCTCGCGCCGGCGGTATCGAAGCCGCAGCCCGCACGGCGCGCTATCAGGCGTTATTCACACACCTGCAACCCGGTGAGTACTTACTTACTGCTCAGCACCTCGATGACCAGGCTGAAACGCTGCTGCTGGCGCTGAAACGCGGCAGTGGTCCGGCGGGTCTGGCGGCGATGCCGCAGCAGCGGCAGGTTAACGGCCACTGGCATCTGCGCCCGTTGCTCAACCTCAGCCGTCAGCAGCTGGAAGCTTACGCTGTCGGGCACCAGCTGGACTGGATTGACGATGAGAGCAACGCTGACCGTCGCTACGATCGCAATTTCCTGCGCCAGGACGTGCTGCCGCTGCTGCAGGCGCGCTGGCCGCACTTCAGCGCGGCCAGTGCCCGCAGCGCAGCGCTATGCGGTGAGCAGGAGCAACTGCTGGATGAGCTGCTCAGCGAGCAGCTGGCGCAGCTGACCGATGCCCAGGGCGCACTGCATTTTCCGCCGCTGCTGGCCTGTAGCGAGGCACGGCGGCACGCGCTGCTGCGGCGCTGGATTAGCGAACGCGGTGGTGCAATGCCCGCGCGCGACGCGCTGCAGCGCATTACCGACGAGGTGATGCACAGCCGTGAAGATGCGCAGCCGTGTCTGCGCTTTGGCGCGCACGAACTGCGGCGCTACCGGGAACGGCTTTACTGGCTGCCGCGACAGCACTCACTGAGTCAGCACTCGCTAACCTGGCAGCCGCTGACGCAGCCATTAATTTTGCCTGATGGGCTGGGTGAACTGCGCGCCAGCCCGGCGCAGGCGGAACTGCGCCAGCCGGCGGCGGATGAGCAGGTTATTGTGCGCTTTCAGGCCCACGGCTATCACCATGTTGTCGGCCGGGCTGGTGGTCGCGAAATGAAAAAACTGTGGCAGGAGCTGGGCGTCCCGCCGTGGCAGCGCGAACGCATTCCGTTGATTTACTACAACCAGACGCTGATTGCCGCGCCGGGGCTGTTTGTCACCCGCGCAGGCGCGGCGGGCGAGACGCAAGGCTGGCAGGCGATCTGGTCAACACCCTAAAAAGGAACAGCAATGATGAAACAGTGGATGGTCGCGGCGCTACTGGCTGCTGCGCTGCCGGCGTTTGCGCAGGGCGACGTCAAGGCTGGCGCGCAGAAAGCCGCCAGCTGTATGGCGTGCCATGGCGCGGAAGGTAAGAGCGCGGTGCCGCTTTACCCTAATCTGGCCGGGCAGCATGCGCCTTACCTGCTGCACTCGCTGCAGGCCTACAAAAAAGGCGAGCGCAGTGGCGGTCAGGCAGAGGTGATGAAAGCCTTTGTGGCCGGGTTGAGCGATCAGGATATGGATGATTTAGCGGCGTACTACGCTTCGCTGCAGCCTTAAGCGAGGTGGGCGGGAATAGCTTTCCCGCCCGGGGAGAGATTATTCGTCTTCGCTGACGATAACGGTGCCCAGCTCAGGATGGCTGAAGCTGGCGATGTGGTCGAGACGCAGCTCGCGCGTTTCACCGGAGAGGTCGACCGCAAGATACTCGACGTTTTTACGTGAGACCATGTCCACGGCTTTCGCTTTCAGCTGGTCGCCGTTTTTGAGCTCCAGCGACAGCGTCCAGTGTTTGGTACAGGCGAGCTCGAGGTTGTCGTAGTCATCACAGTTGATGGGTTTGTAGGCTTCATTCGTCAACATAGTCGCTCACCAATAAGTTTGCAGCGGCATACGCTGCCTGTTCCCTGACAGAAGAGTTTAGCGCAGAATTAGCGGCAATATCATTGAGTGCTTTCAGTGCGCATCCGATCGCGTCTGGCACATACCCCAGGTCGCCGCTGCCAATCCCGGCATACTTCTGGCGAACTAACTCACAATACTTTTGCACATACACCTCCTCAGCAGAGCATCAATACTCTGGTTGATATGCGACTATATCACAGGGGTTCGCTGGAAATCAGCCAGGGGGCGCAGGGAAGGTGGCAAAGAAAGGGCAAAAAGTGACAGCCAGCACTGGTCTCAGCCAGCCTGGCGGGGCACAAAAGGTTAAGTTGATGAACAGGTTATTTCCGGATACAACCGCGCTGATAACGGCAGGTGGCAGATGATTGTGCTGTCACGTAGTGTTTCAATTGCGGACAATGAAGTGGAGCTCAGTGCCATTCGCGCTCAGGGCGCGGGCGGCCAGCACGTCAATAAGACGTCGACCGCTATCCATCTGCGTTTCGATATTCACGCCTCGTCGCTACCGCCGTTTTATAAACAGCGGCTGCTGGAGGCGAACCACCATTTGATCAGCGCCGATGGCGTGGTGATTATCAAAGCGCAGGAGTATCGCAGCCAGGAGATGAACCGCGAAGCGGCGCTGCAGCGGCTGATCAACCTGATACGCGAGCTGACAACGGTGGAGAAAGTGCGCCGCGCGACGCGCCCGACGCGGGCGTCCAGAGAGCGGCGGCTGGAAGGTAAATCACGACGCAGCAATGTGAAGGCGCTGCGCGGCAAGCTACGCTAAAAAAAACGCCTCCGGCAGGAGGCGTCAGGGGATTACTTGTTGAGTGCGCGGCTGAGGAAGTCGACGATGTCGTGCTGCTTAATCATCTGCTTCTCGCTGGCGGCGCGGGCTTTGTACTCGATCTCCTGGTTATCCAGGTTGCGGTCGCCAATCACGATAGTGTGCGGTACGCCGATCAGTTCCATATCGGCGAACATCACGCCCGGACGCTCTTTACGATCGTCAAGAATGACGTCGATGCCTTTGGCGCGCAGCTCGTTGTACAGCTGTTCCGCCAGCTCTTTCACGCGGAAGGATTTGTGCATGTTCATCGGCAGAATCGCCACTTCGAACGGTGCCAGCGCCGCTGGCCAGATAATCCCGCGCTCGTCGTGGTTCTGTTCGATAGCCGCCGCCACCACGCGGGTGATACCGATACCGTAGCAGCCCATGGTCATGATCTGATTGCGACCATCTTCACCCTGTACCGCTGCTTTCATCGCGTCCGAATATTTGGTGCCGAGCTGGAAGATGTGGCCGACTTCAATGCCGCGCTTAATCATCAGCACGCCTTTGCCATCCGGGCTCGGATCGCCTTCTACCACGTTACGAATATCTTCTACGCGTGCTTCTGGCAGATCGCGACCCCAGTTGATGCCGGCATAGTGCTGGCCATCAATGTTGGCGCCTGCCGCGAAGTCACTCATTTTTGCCACAGTGCGGTCAGCAATCACCGGGATGGTCAGACCGACCGGACCGAGAGAGCCAAAACCGGCACCGATGGCGGCGCGAATCTCTTCCTCGCTGCCCATTTCCAGTGGCGCGGCCACGATGTCCAGATGCTCGGCTTTGATTTCGTTGAGCTCGTGGTCGCCGCGTAACAGCAGCGCAACCAGCGAATGACCGCTCTCTTCGCTGGCTTTCACGATCAGCGTTTTCACCGTTTTTTCTACCGGGATCTGGTGCTGTTCGACCAGCTCGGCGATGGTTTTCGCGTTTGGCGTAGCGAACTGCGTCAGCGCCTGCGTTGCCGCCGGGCGCTCACCGGCAGGTGCCAGCGCTTCGGCTTTCTCAATGTTGGCCGCGTAATCGGACTCGCTGGAGAAGATCACATCATCTTCACCACTCTGCGCCAGCACCTGGAACTCATGCGAGCCGCTGCCGCCAATCGAACCGGTATCGGCCTGCACGGCGCGGAAATCCAGCCCCATGCGGCTGAAGCTCTGGCTGTAGGCGCGGTACATCGCATCGTAAGTTTCCTGCAGCGACTCCTGCGAGGTGTGGAATGAGTATGCATCCTTCATGATGAATTCGCGCGAACGCATCACGCCAAAACGCGGGCGTACTTCATCACGGAATTTGGTCTGGATCTGATAGACGTTGAGCGGCAGCTGCTTATAGGAGCTCAGCTCGTTGCGGATCAGGTCGGTGACCACTTCTTCATGGGTCGGACCCAGCACAAACGGGCGCTCGTGGCGGTCTTTAATGCGCAGCAGCTCCGGGCCGTACTGCTCCCAGCGACCGCTCTCTTCCCACAGATCGGCTGGCTGAACCACCGGCATAGAGATCTCAATCGCACCGGCGTTGTTCATCTCTTCGCGCACGATGTTTTCAACTTTTCGCAGCACGCGAATACCGGTCGGCAGCCAGGTATAGAGACCGGAAGCCAGTTTGCGGATCATACCGGCGCGCAGCATCAGCTGGTGGCTGATCACTTCAGCATCGGAAGGCGTCTCCTTTAGGGTGGAGAGCAGATATTGAGTAGTACGCATTAATTTACGATTCCAGTTGTACGGAAGGATACGAACAAAAAATTTGCTGGCGGCTAGTGTACCAGCGAGATCCGTCACTCAAAAGCTTGTTTTAGCGCGGATCGAGCGCGATCACCTCGGTTCCCGCCGCGTCAATGCGCCAGCGCACATTAAAGTCGAGCAGCCACGCGGCATATTCACGGCCAGGGCTTTCGCCTTTGCGATAAGCCGGACGCGGATCCTGCGCCAGCACTTCAGTGATAAAGCGCGCCAGCTGCGGGTAGTGGCGTTGCTGCTGTTGCAACTGCTGCTGCGCCTGCGCGGAGAAACGCACCGGCATGCTGGCGTCGGGCGCGCTCTGAGCGAATCCCGCGCGCGCCTCAGGCAGCGCTTCGGCGAAGGGCAGGTAAGGCTTGATATCCACCACAGGAGTGCCGTCCACCAAATCGAGGCTGCCTAATTGCAGAATCACCTGTTGCTGCTCGCAGCGGATGCCTTTGAGCTCAACCAGCGACATGCCGATAGGATTGGGACGAAAGGTCGAGCGGGTGGCAAATACGCCCATGCGGGCATTACCGCCGAGGCGCGGCGGGCGTACAGTTGGGCGCCAGCCGCCGGCCATGGTCTGGTGAAAGACGAACAGCACCCACAAATGGCTGAATGCCTCAAGTCCACGCACCGCTTCAGGCTGATTGTACGGCGCCAGCAGATGCAGTTCGCCACCGCCGTCCTGCACCAGACCCGGCTGGCGCGGTACGGCAAATTTCTCTTTCCACGGCGACCGGATCACGCCGATTTGCGCAAAGGCAAATTCACTCATTGATTGGAGACTTTCAGCGCGGAACCCTGGCATACCGCCTGGCGATAGCAGCCCGGTGAGCTGGAGACAATTTCACACTTGTGCAGCAGCACGGCGTTGGCTTTCATGCCGGCCGCTTTAATCTGCAGGCGTTTACGCGCGGTATTGAGGTTCGGCGGTGAGTCCTGGGTGCTGCTCTGGCAATCATCACCCGACACTTCGCCCAGATCGCGGAACGGATTGCTGACCAGATCGGTCGCATCGGTATAGATCTTCACCGGGGCCGGACGCGCAGCCGGTTTGCGCTGAGGTTCGCTGGTTGATTGCTGCGGGCGAGACGGAGCACTGCTTATTGGGTGATATTCACGCACGCACCCGGTCAGCATCAATGCCAACAAGCAGAGCGGTAAAAAACGCATGGCAACATCCTCATGTAATAAAAAGTGGCGTTATTGAAACAAGGACGACCAGAAATAACAAGTCAGCTGCCACATGCTGAAATAGAAAGGGCGGCCGAAGCCGCCCTGCACCGCATGAAAGGGATAATTACCAGCCTTTCACTGCGCCGCCGTTGAAGATTTTGTTGGCGGCTTCAGACACTTCGTCTGACTGATAAGCCTCAACAAACTTCTTCACGTTCTCCGCGTCTTTGTTGTCTTCGCGGCTAACGATCAGGTTCACGTACGGCGAGTCTTTATCTTCTACGAAGATGCCGTCCTTCGCCGGGGTCAGGCCAATCTGGCTGGCGTAAGTGGTGTTGATCACCGCCAGCGCTATCTGCTGATCGTCGAGTGAACGTGGCAGCTGTGGCGCTTCCAGCTCAACAATCTTCAGGTTCTTTGGATTCTCAGTGATATCCAGTGAGGTTGGCAGCAGGCCCACGCCATCTTTCAGTTTGATCAGGCCCACTTTCTGCAGCAGCAGCAGAGAACGATCGAGGTTGGTTGGATCGTTCGGGATAGCGATCTGCGCACCGTTCTGCAGCTCATCCAGCGATTTGATTTTTTTCGAGTAGCCGGCAATCGGATAAACGAAGGTGTTGCCGACCGGCACCAGTTTGTAGCCGCGGTCTTTGATCTGCTGATCGAGGTACGGCTTGTGCTGGAAGGCGTTAACGTCAATATCGCCTTTGCTCAGCGCTTCGTTAGGCAGCACGTAATCGTTAAAGGTAACCAGTTCAACATCGAGACCGTATTTCTCTTTCGCGACTTTCACGGCAGTTTCCGCAACCTGCTGTTCAGCCCCGACAATCACACCCACTTTAATGTGGTTGGGATCTTTCTCTTTCTGATCGCATCCTGCCAGCGCAATCGCGCCAATCAGAGCACCCACAGCGGCAATCTTTTTAAATGTGAAAGACATATCCTTTCCTTAATAGAGGACTATTGATGTTGTTTGCTTATTTATGTGACACCGCACGCACGATGCGATCACCACAGAACTGAATTAAATACACCAGCACCACCAGCAAAATCAGCACGGTATTCATCACGGTGGCGTTATAGCCGATGTAACCATACTGATAGCCAATCTGGCCCAGACCGCCCGCGCCCACAGCACCACCCATGGCGGAATAGCCCACCAGCGTAATCAGGGTAATTGTAGCGGCATTCACCAGCCCTGGCAGCGCTTCCGGCAGCAGCACCTTACGCACGATCTGCAGCGGTGTGGCACCCATGGCGCGCGAGGCTTCAATCAGTCCGGTCGGCAACTCAAGCAGCGCATTCTCCACCATACGGGCGATAAACGGCGCCGCGCCCACGGTCAGCGGAACGATGGCCGCCTGCAGACCAATGGAGGTGCCGACGATGGCGCGGGTAAACGGAATCATCCACACCAGCAGGATAATGAAAGGAATAGAACGGAAAATATTGACGATGGCTGACAGCACGCGATACAGCGCAGTGTTGGCCAGAATCTGTCCCGGACGCGTGACGTACAGCAGTACGCCAACCGGCAGGCCAAGCACAAAGCCAAAGAAACCAGAAACGAAGGTCATCATCAGCGTTTCCCAGACGCCACGCGTCAGTAACCACAGCATCGCTTCAGACATAACCCAGCACCTCTACTTTCACATGATTTTCTTTCAGCCAGGCAATAGCGGCTTGTGTATCTGTTTCACTGCCGTCCATTTCGGCCAGCATGATGCCGAACTTCACGCCACCGGCGTAATCCATCTGGGCACTGATAATGTTGTTATTGACGTTGAAACGGCGCGCGGCTTCTGACAGCAGCGGCGCATCCACCGATTTACCGGTGAACTCCAGCCGCAGCAGCGGCACGCTCTCGCTGCCTGCGCTCGCCTGCATGCGCTGCTGGTAATCATCCGGAATATCCAGATGCAGCGTTGACTGAATAAACTGCTGGGCCAGGGGCGTTTTCGGGTGCGAGAACACTTCGCTGACGCTGTCTTTTTCAATCAGTTCGCCGTTGCTGATCACCGCTACCTGATCGCAGATGCGTTTCACCACATCCATCTCGTGGGTGATCAGCAGAATAGTGATGCCGAGCCGACGGTTGATGTCTTTCAGCAGCTCCAGAATCGAGCGGGTGGTGGCCGGGTCAAGCGCGCTGGTGGCTTCATCACACAGCAGCACCTTCGGATTGCTGGCCAGCGCACGGGCAATCGCGACGCGCTGTTTCTGACCGCCGGACAGATTCGCCGGCCAGCTGTCGTGTTTGTCCGCCAGACCGACCAGCTCCAGCAGCTCACTGACGCGCTTTTTGATCGCCTCGCGTGACAGGTTACCCAGCTCAAGCGGCAGCGCAACGTTGCCCGACACGGTGCGGGAGTTCATCAGGTTGAAGTGCTGGAAGATCATGCCAATCTGGCGGCGCGCCAGCGTTAACTGCCCGGAAGAGAGCGCGGTGAGATCCTGACCGTCAACCAGTACGCGACCGGATGTCGGGCGCTCCAGCAGGTTGACGCAGCGGATGAGCGTACTTTTACCGGCACCGGATGAACCGATGACGCCATAAATTTGTCCGGCAGGCACGTGCAGGCTAACGTTTGACAACGCCTGAATAGTGCGTGAACCCTGCTGGAACACTTTGGTGATATTTTCGAGTTTAATCATTAGTTTAATTGTTATCGTGTTGCGTTGTCCGTGGTGTATCGGTCTTCGCGCCGCCGGGGCAGGCGAAATCTGGATGGATGGTAAGGCATCCAGACGGCTAAATCAATCAAAGTCATTCAATCTGCCATTCTCACGGTACGCGCAATCATGCGATACTGCGCGGCACTATTTGCAGCAGGAGTTTCTACGTGGCGAACCCAGTCCCGGCTATTTTTCTCGATCGTGATGGCACCCTGAATGTCGATCACGGCTATGTTCATGAGATCGACAATTTTCAGTTTATTGATGGCACCATTGAAGCGCTGCAGGCGTTAAAGAAGATGGGCTACGCGCTGGTGCTGGTAACTAACCAGTCTGGCATCGCGCGCGGCATGTTTACCGAAGATCAGTTTATGCAACTCACCGAGTGGATGGACTGGTCACTGGCCGATCGCGATGTCGATCTCGACGGCATCTATTTCTGTCCGCATCTGCCTGATGCAACGGTCGTGGAGTACCGCCAGACTTGCGATTGCCGCAAGCCGCAACCGGGCATGCTGCTTTCGGCGCAGAAACACCTGAACATCGATATGGCAGCTTCTTATATGGTGGGCGATAAGCTGGAAGATATGCTGGCAGCGCAGGCGGCCGGTGTGGGAACTAAAGTGCTGGTGCGCAGTGGTAAGCCGGTCACCGCCGAAGGCGAAGCGGCTGCGGACTGGGTGATTGATAGTCTCGCAGAGCTGCCGGCGCGCATGAAAAAGGCCTGAAATCAGGCCTTCTGCACAAATCTTAAGCGAACAGTAAAAAAGTTGAAATTTGCACTTGCGCTTCCATAAGTTCGCCCTATAATGCGCCACCACTGAGACGGCAAAGCGGCAACGCAGGCGGCTCAGCAGGGCGTGAAGTGATTCACCCCGCCGGAGAAAAGCGCTGAAAAAAGTGTTTGACTCTGAAGGAGGAAAGCGTAA
>NZ_VWXB01000019.1:0-2951 GCF_011752635.1 Pantoea sp. Cy-640
GGTCTCTCGGACCAAAACGCCTCTGGCGTTGTAAGGTTAAGCCTCACGGGTCATTAGTACCGGTTAGCTCAACGCATCGCTGCGCTTACACACCCGGCCTATCAACGTCGTCGTCTTCAACGTCCCTTCAGGACCCTCAAGGGGTCAGGGAGAACTCATCTCGGGGCAAGTTTCGTGCTTAGATGCTTTCAGCACTTATCTCTTCCGCACTTAGCTACCGGGCAGTGCCATTGGCATGACAACCCGAACACCAGCGGTGCGTTCACTCCGGTCCTCTCGTACTAGGAGCAACCCCCCTCAATTCTCCAGCGCCCACGGCAGATAGGGACCGAACTGTCTCACGACGTTCTAAACCCAGCTCGCGTACCACTTTAAACGGCGAACAGCCGTACCCTTGGGACCTACTTCAGCCCCAGGATGTGATGAGCCGACATCGAGGTGCCAAACACCGCCGTCGATATGAACTCTTGGGCGGTATCAGCCTGTTATCCCCGGAGTACCTTTTATCCGTTGAGCGATGGCCCTTCCATTCAGAACCACCGGATCACTATGACCTGCTTTCGCACCTGCTCGAGCCGTCACTCTCGCAGTCAAGCTGGCTTATGCCATTGCACTAACCTCCTGATGTCCGACCAGGATTAGCCAACCTTCGTGCTCCTCCGTTACGCTTTGGGAGGAGACCGCCCCAGTCAAACTACCCACCAGACACTGTCCGCAGCCCGGATTACGGGCCTACGTTAGAACATCAAACATTAAAGGGTGGTATTTCAAGGTTGGCTCCACGCAGACTGGCGTCCACGCTTCAAAGCCTCCCACCTATCCTACACATCAAGGCTCAATGTTCAGTGTCAAGCTATAGTAAAGGTTCACGGGGTCTTTCCGTCTTGCCGCGGGTACACTGCATCTTCACAGCGATTTCAATTTCACTGAGTCTCGGGTGGAGACAGCCTGGCCATCATTACGCCATTCGTGCAGGTCGGAACTTACCCGACAAGGAATTTCGCTACCTTAGGACCGTTATAGTTACGGCCGCCGTTTACCGGGGCTTCGATCAAGAGCTTCTCCTTGCGGATAACCCCATCAATTAACCTTCCGGCACCGGGCAGGCGTCACACCGTATACGTCCACTTTCGTGTTTGCACAGTGCTGTGTTTTTAATAAACAGTTGCAGCCAGCTGGTATCTTCGACTGGCCTCGGCTCCGGGAGCAAGTCCCTTCACCTACGCGCCAGCGTGCCTTCTCCCGAAGTTACGGCACCATTTTGCCTAGTTCCTTCACCCGAGTTCTCTCAAGCGCCTTGGTATTCTCTACCTGACCACCTGTGTCGGTTTGGGGTACGATTTCGTGTTACCTGGAGCTTAGAGGCTTTTCCTGGAAGCAGGGCATCAGTTACTTCACCGCCGTAGCGGCTCGTCGTCACGCCTCAGTGTTAAAGAAGACCGGATTTGCCTGGTCTTCACACCTGCACGCTTAAACCGGGACAACCGTCGCCCGGATAACCTAGCCTTCTCCGTCCCCCCTTCGCAGTAACACCAAGTACAGGAATATTAACCTGTTTCCCATCGACTACGCTTTTCAGCCTCGCCTTAGGGGTCGACTCACCCTGCCCCGATTAACGTTGGACAGGAACCCTTGGTCTTCCGGCGAGCGGGCTTTTCACCCGCTTTATCGTTACTTATGTCAGCATTCGCACTTCTGATACCTCCAGCATGCCTCACAGCACACCTTCAGCGGCTTACAGAACGCTCCCCTACCCAACAACACATAGTGTCGCTGCCGCAGCTTCGGTGCATGGTTTAGCCCCGTTACATCTTCCGCGCAGGCCGACTCGACCAGTGAGCTATTACGCTTTCTTTAAATGATGGCTGCTTCTAAGCCAACATCCTGGCTGTCTGTGCCTTCCCACATCGTTTCCCACTTAACCATGACTTTGGGACCTTAGCTGGCGGTCTGGGTTGTTTCCCTCTTCACGACGGACGTTAGCACCCGCCGTGTGTCTCCCGTGATAACATTCTCCGGTATTCGCAGTTTGCATCGGGTTGGTAAGCCGGGATGGCCCCCTAGCCGAAACAGTGCTCTACCCCCGGAGATGAGTTCACGAGGCGCTACCTAAATAGCTTTCGGGGAGAACCAGCTATCTCCCGGTTTGATTGGCCTTTCACCCCCAGCCACAAGTCATCCGCTAATTTTTCAACATTAGTCGGTTCGGTCCTCCAGTTAGTGTTACCCAACCTTCAACCTGCCCATGGCTAGATCACCGGGTTTCGGGTCTATACCCTGCAACTTAACGCCCAATTAAGACTCGGTTTCCCTTCGGCTCCCCTATACGGTTAACCTTGCTACAGAATATAAGTCGCTGACCCATTATACAAAAGGTACGCAGTCACCTAACAAGTAGGCTCCCACTGCTTGTACGTACACGGTTTCAGGTTCTGTTTCACTCCCCTCGCCGGGGTTCTTTTCGCCTTTCCCTCACGGTACTGGTTCACTATCGGTCAGTCAGGAGTATTTAGCCTTGGAGGATGGTCCCCCCATGTTCAGACAGGATACCACGTGTCCCGCCCTACTCGTCGGACTCACAGCTCATGCATCTTCGTGTACGGGGCTGTCACCCGGTATCGCGCGACTTTCCAGACGCTTCCACTGATGCACAAGCTGATTCAGGTCCTGGGCTGCTCCCCGTTCGCTCGCCGCTACTGGGGGAATCTCGGTTGATTTCTTTTCCTCGGGGTACTTAGATGTTTCAGTTCCCCCGGTTCGCCTCGTTAACCTATGTATTCAGTTAACGATAGTGTGTCGAAACACACTGGGTTTCCCCATTCGGACATCGACGGCTGTAGCGGTTCATATCACCTTACCGTCGCTTTTCGCAGATTAGCACGTCCTTCATCGCCTCTGACTGCCAGGGCATCCACCGTGTACGCTTAGTCGCTTAACCTCACAACCCACAG